>NZ_JANXSO010000158.1 GCF_025352645.1 Iodobacter sp.
CGGGGATACGGGAACCTGGGCCCCAGCGATCGCCCTTAGGTGGGGCGACGTGATCCCACCAGCCGCCGTTTTCATCAAAGGTAATCACCACCACCATATTTTTCCACTGTGGGCCGCTCATCAAGTGTTGCAGCACATTGGACACATGCTGGTCGCCCGATTCCACATCAGAATAACCGGCGTGCATATTAAGATTGCCCTGTGGCTTATAGAAGGCCACTTGCGGCAGGGTGCCGGTTACGGCGGCGGCGATAAAGTGATTGGAATATGGACTTTCGCCTAGGCCAGCATCGCGCAAATGCTCGGCTCTTGCTGCGGTGCTGGGGGCGAATTGTTTGAAGTAATTAAAGGGCTGGTGATGGTACTGAAAATTAGGCGCGTCTGCGCCGCCCTTGCCATCTAGCGTGGCCTGCCATGCGCCGCCGTACCAAGCCCAGCTCACTTTTTTGTCAGAGAGTAAATCGCCAATGGTGCGATAGCTTTGCGGTGGCAGGGTGCTTGGGTCGGCGGGATCGGCAAGTTGGGGGTCGCCGCCGGGAGCTGACGGAATATAGCTGGGCTGATAGGGCGGGGCCATGGTGTTTACGGCGTAACCATCGGGAGTAATCGCACCGCTATTGATATATTTGGCGGGGCCATCGAGTGCCGAGGCGGGCGATTTGGCGCTGGTTGCCAGTTGATAGCCCTGTGGGCCATCGCTTAATACGGCGATTTTTTCTTTGGCGGGGCCATTGGCAGCGTCAAAGTATTCTGGGGTTCGGCCAGAAATTAAAAATTGGTGGTTTAGGTAGGAGCCGCCAAATGCCGCCATAAAAAAGTTATCGCAGAGCGTGTATTTACGGGCAATTTGCCATAGATTGAGGTTTTTTGCCGTTTCGCTGTAATGCCCCATCACCAGTGCGCCAGAGTTTCCCCAAGCCACAAACTGATTATTCTTGCCGCCGTTAATTTGTTGCTGATTATGGTAAAACAGATGGGCTAGATCGCGGGTAATCACGGCTTCAGGCAGCGGCTTACCCTCGGTGTCTTTAAGCGCAAATGGCGCATTCGGCAGCCCGCTGATTTGTGCCTCTTCAATAAAATAACGCTTACCGGCTACGGTTTGGCCGCGTTGCACCATGCCACCCCAAATTTTGGGCAGGCTACTTAAAACGCTGCCATCGCGATCGAGCTGAGGTTCAGGGTTGGCAGTGGCAAGGGGTTGTGCCACGCCAGGAAAATTGCCAAATAGATTATTAAAACTGCGGTTTTCTAAATAGATCACCACCACATTTTTAATCTTATCTTTTAAAGGTTTGTTGAGTGCGGCGAGGGGCTTGCTGGCTATGGGTTTGGCTGCATTACTGGCAGGCAAGGCCAAACCTGCACCCATTGCGGCCAGCCCACCTAGTAAGCGGCGGCGGCTTGGATCATTCGGTGCGGATGATTTTGACTTCTTGCTCATGATGTTGTCCTGAAAAGGCCGTGTGCGGCGGTTGTGCCTTTATTTCATCATAAGTTGTTGGGGTACTTAAAGGGATAAGTTCATAAAATTGTAATTTTACTGAAATACAAATGAAATATTGACTTAGTGATCAATAAACTGGTAGGGCTGAAATTTTTGTTTCAGGTATTCGCCGTGGCTGATGAGTTTATCGGCGTCTTCGCTGTATAGGTCGGCGGCCATTTCTGTTAGCTCATTGTGCAGCAGCACTAATTGCTCGGTGAGTAGTATTTGGGCGGTTTTGCCATCGCGCAGGGTGTGCATTTTGGCAAAGCTGGCGGGCAGCGCCAGATAATTACCGATGGTGGCGGGCAAATCACGGCTTACAGTATTGGCTAGCTCAATACCGGCGGTGGCAGGAAAAGCGGGGTTGGCAAAGCGCGGTGCCAGCTCATGAATCAGCGCTTGAATATGGCCAAGCCGGGCGCGTGGCTCGGCGGGAAGACGTGGGCCAAAATCGGCACAGATGGCGTCGATCGCTTGATCAATCGGCATTTGGGGTAGTTGCTCTAAAATAGGCGGGCGGCTTGGGGGCAGAATCAGCCAGCCAAATAGATAGGCAGCTATCGTGAGCGGCAGCCACCACGCGTGGATAATCCCGCCAAAAAACAGCGCCAGCACCAAGAGTGCGCAGACGCTGCCCGCGATATTGCGATTGCTGTAAATAAAGAGCATCAGGCGGGTTGGCATTACTGGTAGCCCCGGATATCTTTAAACGCCGCTTGCAGGCCGGCTTTGTTGGCGTCAAAAACGCGGCCGCCGCTGGCTTGGGTCAGTACTTCTAGCTCTTCGCTTTTTGCCTCGCCAAAGAGTACGGCAAAAATGCGAATATGCTTTTGCTGGGGCTGCAGCGTGCTAAACCATTGCTTGAATTCGTCTAGCGTTATGCCGTCATTATTGATGCCATCAGTCATTAATAATAAGGAATACACGCGGTCTGGATCTTTGCTTTGGCGTAGCAGCGCGGCCTGATACGCTTCTTTGGCAGCGGTATAAATGGCGGTGCCACCGGTGGTTTGTAGCTGGCTGGCGTAATCGCTAAAGGCTTGCAGTAGCTTGGCATTGCTGGCTTTGTCACTGCTTAGTGACCAAAGCTGCTGGTCTTCTACATGATCTGAAAAGCGCAGCAGCGCGATGCGTTCTCTATCACGCAGCTTGGTATAGCGGCCAGACAGGCTGCTATCGCCGCCAGCCAAACCGGTTAGCGATTGGCGAAGTTGCTCAATTCGCTGGCCTTGCATTGATCCGCTTACATCCACCACAAAGGTGGAATCGGCGGGGCGGCGCAGGGTGTTGAGGTAGGCATCGAGCAGGCCATCCACTACTTCTAGCTTGGCAGGGAAGGCCAGCTCAAAATAATCCTGGCTGGCGATTATTGGTTTGACGGATGCATTCACCGGCTGACGATAGCTGGCTTTATTCATGGCCTGCTGAAATTCTGCGCCTTTCAGGTAGGCCACAAGTTTATCGTAAGCAACGCGCTGTGATTCTTTAAGCAGCATAAAAGGGTAATCGGCGGTGATGACGCCATCCTTAGGATAGATCAGCGTCAGCGGCTCTTTTAAGCGGCTATTCATGCCATGCAATACCGATGCGTAATTTACGATGCCATCCAGATTGGCCGCTTCTTTTTCATATACTTCGGCTAGCCAGCCCGATGATCCAGCGGTAAGGGATTGCGCCTTAGCAAAGGCGGTGAGGGTTTTAAAATCGATGTCTTTTAGCTCTAGCGCGTCGCCTTTGCCTGCCACGGCCGAGGCTAAGCCTAAAATAGCAGCAAAGCCGGTGTTTGAGCTGGCGGGGCTGCTCATCGCAAAATGCAGCTTGCCAGCACCTGCCGCATTGGCAATATCACGCCAGCTGGGCGCGTGGCTTGCATCGGCCCAACCCAGCGCTTTGGCTTTATTGGTTTTAAGCCCAAGCACCACCGGCGAAATCATGGTGCGCTCGCTGGCCTTGATTCTGGCTTTGGCAGCAGGGGTGAGCAGCGCGTATTTATTGCTGGCTAGCCAAGCAAAATCGTACTCCGCCCCCGATTGGATTTGCTCTACGGCATCCAATGTGCCCGCGTATTTCAACTTTAGCTTGATGCCGGTTGCTGCCGTAATTTGCGGCAAAAGCGGCTCGATATCTTTTAGCTCAGAGCCCGCTAAAACGGTGAGGGTGCCGTCATCGGTAATGGCTGCTGTTTGCGGTGTTTTTTCGCAAGCAGTCAGTACAAATAACGTGGCAAGCAGCAGGATAAAAGTTTTGCGCATAGTGGGGCTCGTATTAGCGGGCGGTCAAATGGGTTAAAGCTTCACCGGCCCATCGCTGGTGCTGCTTAGCGATTGGCGCACGCTTTCGCCCTGTGCCCGGTCTACATAGCTTTGGGCGCGCTCAATTTGCTGGCGGATTAGCTCATTGTTTTTGCCCATCACCGTGATGGCCTCAGAGCGAAACTTATCCATCGCATCCATTGCGGCAAAAGATTGATCAAACATCGATTGAATCCGCTCAATGCCAATAAGTGGTGAGCTGGCAAATTCACCGGTTTTTTGTACATGGGTATTGAGTGCCTTGCCGCTTTGCTCGATCAAATCGCCAATGGTGCCGGATACGCCTTGCAGCATATTCATCACTTCAATTTGATTACCCGTCGCGCGGGCCACCGTGGTGGCAACGGCCAGTGCCGACATCCCCGTGGTGGCTACGCGGCTGCAGCCATTGGCCATTTCGCGGCCGGTCTTTTTTAACACTTCCATCGCCATATAGCCGTTAACAGTAACGGCCATCTGCGTTTGCATATCGCTGACATTTTGCCTTGCATAAAACAGCACTTCTTGCTCTAGCGCACGGGCGCGCTCGGCATCGCTGCTTTTGAGTCTGTCCACTTCACCGGCAAGGCGCTGGTCTAGCTCGCGGGCAAAGTGAATGGCGGCCCCTAGTTTTTGCATCGCATCCCACAGCTTTTGCTTGATGGTTTCAATCTCAGCGGCGTCTTTTAGCATATCGTCGCGGGCGGCGTGCACCTGCTGTAATGCCGTATTGAGCTGCGTTCCTGCTGATTGAAACTTGCGAAAATAAGCTTTGAGCTTGTTACCAAAGGGGATTAAGCCAAGGATTTTGTTCTCAGATAATAAATCGCCCTGCTTGCCAGGATTGAGCTCATCCAGTTGGCCGCGTAATGCGCCAATCGCTTTAAAGGCCGCGCTATCTTCAACCCCCGCCAGATTGCGATCCATAAATCGGCCCGTCATCAGGCCCGCCGCCTGCGAGATTTCTTCTCTGCCAAGATGAAACGCGGCATCCAGCTTTTGCTTAAAGCTATCGCTGCTAACATCTTCCGCTACCAGTGCGCTTACAAAGCGGCTAACTTGTTCTTCAACTTTGCTTTTTAGCTCGCTGCTGAGCGGTGCCATTTCTGGCGCACGCTCTGCAGGCACTGCAATCACGGCATCCGGTGGGGTGAGCACGAGGGTTTCTGGGGGGTGCAGGGTATCGCTCATGATGTATTCCTGTTGTATGTATTGGCTTTGGATTACTTCAGCTGGCCAGCTATGCCTTCAATCATGCGCTCCAGCATTTCAAAGCTAGGCGGATCGATCACGTCGACAAGGGTTGTGGGTGCGTCGAGTTTTTTCTGCTTTAAAAACTCAGCAAAATGCGCAATCGCACTGCCCCGATAGCCGTATTCGGCGGCGAGTTTTTGCAGCTCTGCATCGTGCTCTAGCGCCTCTCCCACCCGATTACCCGCCTCAGTAAATGGCACCAGCACATGTTTGGTAAACGCGGTGGGTTGTGGATAGAGCAGCAGCATGTCTGGGTTGGCTTGGGGTAGCTTGGATTGGAATTCTAAAAACTGCGATTCATACACCATCACCAGCGGCGCTTTGCCGATGCCCATGCTGGTGTAATCATCAAATGGCCCAGCGGAGCTGGATTCTTGAAAACCTTGCTTAAGAAACAGCGGGCTGACTAAGGGCAAAACCTTTTGTACTTCTGCATCCGATTGCACCACATTATTATCATTGAGTAAGTAGCTTGCCAGCGCCAAATACATGGCCCCAGAGTTAGACTTACGCACGTCGGTGCTAGAAATCAAAATAGAGCGGCCACTATCGTAAGCGGTGTTGTTTTTTAGCTCGCGCCAGCGTTTACCTGTGCTAATCAACTCTAGTAAGCGCTTCATATCAATAATGTAGTAAGCGCCATCTCGGCGCTGCACAAGGCCGTTACTTTCCAGCATGGGAATCAGTTTTTGCCATGAGGCCACGGCCATCGGGGTAAAAAAGGGCGTATAGAGTTTTTGCGCCTTCATCACTTGCTTTAGGCGTAATGCCGCAGGGCTGCCTGCAGGGTGGCCAAAATCAAAGCTTTTTAAATCTGGATGCACGGCCATCTCGCGCGAGCCGGCTTTTTGCACTTCCACCTGCAAACCCAAGCGGGCAAAGGCTTGGATAACCCGTGGATCGCGGTAAAATGGCTCTTTTTCAGAGCCAATCAAGCCACGGGCCAGGCTTAGCTTGCCAGCCTGCGCCGCTGCGCCATCTGTTTTTTGCTTATCGTGAGCAGAAAAAAATAGCCCGAGTAAAACGGCTATTCCTAGAATGCCAGCCAACAGGGGGCCAATAATCTTGCGCAAGACTGCTCCTTTACCAAATAAATAATGTGCATCTAGAGTAGCAATTACGGGTGTGCAATTTGCCGCCGAGAATAAAAACGTGATTTGGCTTTCAATCGTTGTAGGTATTTAGCGAGAGTATGGAGAAGAATATGCGGGCGGTGTGTTACAAATAGATGACAAACAGATGGTGTAACTAGCCAGGGCGGGGCAAGGGAAGGAGGGGTACAGGCGCAAAAACGCACACCGCAACTTAGGGCTGCGGTGTGCGTTTTTGATAAAGATTACTTATGTTTTTTGCTAGTCGTGTGCTTAATCACGGTTTTGCTGGTGCTTTTGTACTTGGTGGCTTTGCTGCTGGTTTTGCTCGACTTGCTGTTTTTTGCGGCAGCCTTACTAGTTTTCTTGCTTACAGTCTTGCTACTGGCGTGCGATTTGCCGCCCTTGCTGGTTTTAGAGCGTGCGTTGCTGCTTTCGCGCTCAAGTTTTGGCGTTTCACATACCAAGTGTTTTTTACCCTTACGTTTAACCGTTTTGCAGACCGGCTTAGCGCGAACGCTGCTGCTGGTGGTGCTGCTCGATTGCTTAGGTACTTGGGCCAATAGAGTGGCCATATTGACGGGGGTACCGCCAGCGCCATCGTAGCGGCGAGCGCCAGTAAAGCGTGAGGTCCAGTAGCTTTGGTTTAAATTAGTAATTTCAACGCTTTTACCCGCACGTGGCGAGTGAATAAAGCGGTTGTCACCCATATAAATGCCGACGTGCGAAAAAGTGCGCCCTAGCGTATTAAAGAAAACTAAATCGCCCGGTTTAAGCTCTTCTTTATTAATACTTGCGCCCGATTGTGCCATGCCTAAGGCATTGTGCGGCAGGGCGATATTCATCGAGTTTTGGAACACATAGCGCACAAAGCCGCTGCAATCCAAGCCTGCTTCTGGGGTGGCGCCTCCCCATTTATATTTCACACCAATCAGGCTCATGGCCTGTAGCAGCATATCTTGGGCGGGGGCGTAATCGGGTTTTTCGCTGCGGTTATCAGCTTTGGCTTTGCGAGGCCGTGTGGTGTTGGTAATGGTCGTGGCTGGAGCAATTTGCTCAACGGCTGGATCGACCTCATTAAGGCTAGTGTCATCGGCGTGAGCCGCAAATGCACTAACGCCCACGAATAATGCGCTGATTAATCTAATCCATTTCATGTGGGGGGCAATGGCTCTAAATGAAGCAGGCGTGTTGTTGGCTGCGCTTAAGATGCATCACGTTTTGCAACGTTGGTTTAAGGGGCCAGTAGCTACGCCTACTTAGGGTTATGGGGGCAGTAAAAAACAGCCGCCAATATTAGCATGTTCACCCCGCTAGGAAAATTGGAATACGGCGCTGCTGATTGGCAATCTGACAGACTAAAAGTAATGAAGGACATGCTTAATTCAATTGGCCGATGATTTAAAAGATTTTTCTTTGATCATGGAGTTAAATGCACGGCATGGCTGATTTATGTTGAAATAGCATGACTCTTACTTCTGGGCTTAAGAATGCTGAAGGAAACCTTTACCGTGATGCGTGATTTGCCACGGGTTCGTGAAATTGTGGCGGTGCTGGTTCGTCATGGTTTGGGTAATTTGGTGCAAAGATTGGGCTTGGCCCGTGGCATTGAGCGCGCCAGCGATCTCTTGCATTTGCCTGGTAATTATGAAGCCGAGCTGCTCGATTCCCCTGTGCGGGTGCGCCGTGCCTTAGAAGAATTAGGCCCTGCATTTGTAAAACTGGGGCAAGTATTGGCCACACGGGTGGATATGTTTCCACCGGAGTGGATTACTGAATTCGAAAGATTGCAAAGCAATGTGCCACCAGTGCCTTTTGATTTAATCCTGCCAGAATTAACCGCCTTGCTGGGTACGGATCCTGCCAGTATTTTTCTTGATCTAGACTCAGAGCCGGTTGGGGCCGCTTCGATTGCCCAAGTGCACCGTGCCAAATTATTAGATGGCACCGAGGTAGTGTTAAAAATTCGCCGCCCTGGGGTGATTCCTAAAATAGAGGCCGATTTACGTATCTTGCGGCATATCGCTTCTTTGATGGAATTTGAATTCGCCGAATCGCGCCGCTATCAGCCGGTTAAAATCGCCGAAGAATTCGCTAAATCTTTACGCCGTGAATTAAATTTATCTGCAGAGGCTAGAAATTCAGAGCGCTTTGTGCAAAATTTTATCGGCCATAAAGATATTGTTATTCCAAAAACCTATTGGGAATGGACTTCAGAAAGCCTTAATGTCCAAAGCTATATTGGGGGAGTGGCAGGTAATGATTTATTAGGTGTAGATGCTGCGGGTTTGGATCGCTGTGTTTTAGCGTCTAGGGGCGCGGATGCGGTATTAAAAATGGTATTGATTGATGGCTATTTTCATGCCGACCCGCATCCAGGAAATGTGAAGTATTTGCCGGGCAATCAAATTGCCTTTTTAGATTTTGGTATGGTGGGGCGTTTACCGCATCCACGGCGCGATCAAATTGTCGATTTATTAGCCGCCCTTGCGCAGCGCGATGAACATGGCATTTTAAATGTGCTATTAGAATGGACCGGTGACACGGTGGTGGATGAGGAAAAGCTCACCGCCGATATTGCGGGGTTTATGTTTGATTATGAAAACCTTGCTTTAAAAGATATTCGTTTTGGTAATTTGCTTAATGATGTGGTGCAAATGATGCGCGAACATCAAATTACCCTGCCATCAGATTTAACGCTGCTATTTAAAGCGCTGATTACCTTGGAGGGATTGGGGCGGCAGCTTGATCCAGATTTCCAAATGGTGGGGCATCTCACGCCTTTTGTTAAAGAAGTGATCTTGGAGCGCTTTCATCCCAAGGCCATGCTTAAAAAAGGTAAAGAAGGCCTGTATGAAGCGGTGCAATTACTGGGCGGCTTACCCAGAGATATTGGCAAGCTGATTAAACAAGCACGCCGTGGCAACATGCGTATTGATTTAGATTTAAAGCGGCTAGATCATTTTGGCTTGCAAATTACCCGCAGCGCTAATCGGTTGACGATGGGGATTGTGACCGGCTCTTTAATTATTGGTTCATCGATTGTGATGACAGTAAAAGCTGGGCCTATGCTATTTGGTTTGCCCTTGTTGGGTTTTTTAGGCTTTGTATTAGCGGTGCTCAATACCATTTGGTTGGTGATTTCTATTTGGATTTCTGGCAAAGAAGAGCGCTGATATTTTAGGGTGAGGTAAATAGCCCACGCGGTATATCCGCGTGGGCAAAATAAACCGCCTTTGCTTGCCCAACGATCCCTTTAACGCAATTTAATCCCTTGCTCCACGGCCCAAATGGCGGCTTCTAGGCGGGAGCGGAAGCTGAGTTTACGCAGTAAGCTTTTTACGTGCACTTTAACCGTACCTTCGGCGATGCCTAGCTCGCGGCCCACTAGTTTGTTGGATAGACCATTGGCAAGGCAGGCTAAGATTTCGCGCTCGCGCTCGGTTAATGAATCCATCATGGCGTTACGCTGGCTGGCGTCGTCATCCCGCAAGGCCAGCGCTAGCACTCGGCCAAGGCGCTCGGGGATGGCCATTTGGCCGTCGAGCGCCTCGGCTAGGCTGCTGATAATCTCTTCTGGCTCCATATCTTTCAGTAAATAGCCATCGGCCCCCGCCCGCACGGCGGCGACTAAATCCGAGGATTGATCGGATACGGTTAGCATGACCACGCGTGAATCAAGGTCTAATTCTTTAATGGCGCGTAGCGTGCTAATGCCATCCATCTCTTTCATATTTAAATCAAGAATTACTAAATCTGGGTTTTGAGCTTGCACAATGACCAGCCCTTCCGCGCCGCTGGCCGCCTCGCCCACCAGAATAAAACGTTCATCAAGGGCTAAAAGCTGCAGTACGCCTTTTCTAAATAAGGGGTGATCATCAATAACAACAACGGTGTATCCATCGCTCATGAGGTGGTTCCTTGCGGTGCAAATGGGGTGACTGGGGTAAAGCGCAGCGAAATCAACGTGCCGCTTGGTTCTCGGCGTTCTAGATTGAACTGGCCGTTTAAACTGTGCGCGCGGTCGCGCATGATGCTCAATCCATAATGTTGTTTTTTATCGGGGTGCTGGCTAATGCCGCAGCCGTCGTCCTCAATGGTGACCAAAATACGGTGCTCTTCCCAAGTTAAGCCAATCCATGCGTGCTGGGCTGCCGCGTGATGTTCAATATTGGCGAGGGCTTCGCGGATAATTTGTAGAATATGAATCTCTTCATGTGCGCTGAGTTCAACCCCCATAAGGTGGTTTTTTAAGAGGATAGGGTGGCCTATGCGCTCAGTAAATTCTTGCGCGGTTTGTTCTAGTGCAGCAGCAAGCCCGCGCTCGTGCATTTGTAAGCGAAAAGTACTCAGTAATTCGCGTAGCTGGCGATATGCGCCACTCAGCCCTTCACGCAGCTCGCTGAGTGCGGCTTGGGCGGTAGGGCTGCGTTCTGCTTCAGGAAACTGCTTTTGTAAGCGCACCACTTGGATTTTTAAATAAGATAAGGATTGTGCGAGGGAATCGTGTAATTCCCGCGCAATGACGGAGCGCTCCTCGTGCAGAGCCAAACGATGCGATTCTTGCTTGCGTTTGGCATTGGCCAGTGCCGTACCAATTTGCCGCGCCACGGCTTCTAATAACTGCAGTTGCCAATCTGCCAGCACCTGCTCTGGCTTGAGCTGGATGGGCATAATGCCGTAGTTTTTTCTGCCATCGCTGAGCTGAAACACAGGACGATTGATGGTTTGCGGCGGCTGATTGACTGCCTCTGTACAGTCTTGGCAGCTGTTTTGATTGCAATGTTCAATATTTTTATTGGGCATGATGGCAAAGCGAAAAGCCAGCGGTGCTTGCTCGGTTTCTGTGATGCAGATGGCGGCGTGCTCTAGCTCAATAACGCTGCCTAAATCATTCAGTACTTGATCAAAAGTGGCTTGATCCGGCTCTTGATCGGAGAGGATTTGCTTCATCCGGTACAAAAACTCTAAGCTGCGCTGGTTTTGCGATAGTGCTTTGGTTTTTTTAGTGACGCGAGATTCTAATTCAGCGATGCCTTTGGCTAGCTCGCTCACCATATGATTGATCGCTTGCCCAAGCTGGGTAATCTCGCCAGCGCCTTCTTCAGGAGCGCGGATGTTTAAATCACCTTGTCTAATCTTGGTAGCGGCTTGTGCCATGGCGATTAAGGGGCGGGTCACACTGCGGCTTAGCCATTTTAAGGTAAGCAATAACACACAGATCATCACGCCCAAAGATATCCATTGGATTCGTCCTAGCCACAGCAGGCGTGCTTCGTGTTTGTCTTCAATGGCAGCGACATAATGGTCGATTAAAGTCACAAATTGCATCGCTTTAGGCAGTAGCCGGCCATCGTGGGTGGTATTGAGCTGGGATAAGTCATGCTTGATCTCGGTGCGCCAGCTCATCTCCATTTTATTGTAAGCAACGCGCACGGGGTCTGCTTGCTCGCTTGGCAAGTTGCTAAGCAGGATGGGGTGATAAAGGCGCTGTTCAAAATCATCAATGACTTGCTGCAAAAAAGGCCGACTACCTGGAACAGGGGCAGGAGGGGATAGGTGGGTGGCAACAATTAAATAGGTTTGCTTGCGCAAAGAGCCCGCCAAATTAATCACCGCCCCTTCACCGCTGGAGCGAATTACACTGCTCCAGCTCATAAAAAAAGCCACAAAAGCCGGTAAGACCATCAGCAATAGGGCGTGGGTGATAAACCGCAAAATAGAGGTTTGGCGGAAATAATCCTTAATACGCATGTCTACCTCTAAATTTCCATGGTTCCAATTGCGTCGCACTGGCCCTTGTCTTTTTGCTTTAATCATAAGCGGCGTCTTGAATAAATTTTATGGGCGGCATCGTTGTTGCCCATGTGGTAAATGGCCTGCGCAGATGGCAAGCCGCTGAGTACACCATGCCTGTTGGCTTTGCGCAAACCTAAGGCTACCTCTTCTGGGGTAGAGGGTTTGCACCGCTGAGGCCAACTCCCTCTAAAGAGGCATTGTATCTAAGCGTGCCCCCACCTAACCTTAAATCCTTACTCTTTGATTTGACGATTGCAGTGGATCCTTCGCGTCGCAACTTACTTTTTGGCCGTCGCCCGCAAACGCCGATGGCGCCTCGCCCACCATGGGCGAGCCCTGCATTTCTTAGCCTATGCACCCGTTGCGGTGATTGCGCTAGTGCTTGCCCAAGCCAAATTATCAAGGTGGGAGACGGAGGGTTTCCTAAAGTCGATTTTACCGATGGTGAATGCACCTTCTGTGGGGATTGCGCGAGCGTATGCCAAAGCAAAGCGTTAGATGCACAGATTGATCCCCCTTGGCAAATTCACGCGCAAATTGATGCCAGCTGTTTGGCCCAGCGGGGGGTGGATTGCCGGATCTGCGGCGAGGCCTGTGATCAGCAGGCGATTCGTTTTCAGTTGGCCGTTGGCAAAGTGGCACAGCCCATGATTAATACGGAGCAATGCACCGGTTGTGGCGCATGTGTTGCTCCTTGCCCAAGTAACAGCATTCGTTTGTTGGAGTTGATCGCATGAATATCTTTAGCCTGGTGATTCGGGCCGTTCCCGGCCGTTTAGAAGAAGTAAAAGCGGCGGTGCTCGCCGTGCAAGGTGTGGAGTTACATCTTGAGCACGAGGGGCGGCTGGTTATCACCATTGAGGATGTGCCGGGCGTTCGGTCATCCGATCTGCTCAAACAAATTCAAGACATTCCCCATGTTGCATCGGCCACGCTGGCTTATGAATATTGTGACGAAGAAATGCCACCACCCCCTTCATTGAAATCAAAAAAATCTGAGGAACGCTTATCATGAGCTTGGATCGCCGTGAGTTTATTAAAATATCTGCCGTCGCTGCTGCGGTAGCCAGTGCGGGGATTCCGCTGGCGGGTGCCGCACCTAAAACCATGCCTGCAACTGCAGGTGAGGGCAAAAGCGCTATTCGCTGGGATAAAGCACCCTGTCGATTCTGTGGGACTGGCTGTGCCGTATTAGTGGGCACGCAAAATGGCCGTGTGGTGGCCACTCAGGGTGATCCTGATGGTGAAGTGAATCGGGGCTTGAACTGTGTGAAAGGGTATTTCCTTTCCAAAATTATGTACGGCGAAGATCGTTTAACCCAGCCTTTGCTACGCAAGAAAAACGGCCAGTACGATAAAGATGGCGAATTCACCCCGATTAGTTGGGATGAGGCGTTTGCCATTATGGAAAAAAAGTGGAAAGAAGCGCTTAAAACCAGCGGCCCAGAATCTATTGCCATGTTTGGCTCGGGCCAGTGGACGATTTATGAAGGCTATGCCGCCGTTAAACTGATGAAGGCAGGTTTCAGATCTAATAATCTAGACCCAAATGCCCGCCACTGTATGGCCAGCGCGGTCACCGGCTTTATGCGTACCTTTGGTATGGACGAGCCGATGGGCTGCTACGACGATATCGAAGCCGCCGATGCCTTTGTGCTTTGGGGCTCTAATATGGCCGAAATGCACCCGATTTTATGGAGCCGGATTACTGATCGACGTTTATCTAATCCCAAAGTAAAAGTCGCTGTGTTATCGACTTATGAGCATCGCTCTTTTGAGCTGGCCGATATCGGCTATGGCTTGGTATTTACCCCGCAAACCGATTTGGCGATGATGAATTTTATTTGCCATCACATCATCAAAACCGGCCGCGTTAATCAGAAGTTTGTAAAAGATCACTGTAATTTCAAAATTGGTGAGACCGATATCGGTTATGGCTTGCGCCCCAATAATCCGTTAGAAGTGAATGCCAAATTCAATGGTTATCCTGATGCTTCGGGCAAACCAAAGAATAATCCAAATGATATGAAAGATGGCTCGTTTGAGCAGTTTTCAAAATTTGTATCCGATTACACGGTAGATAAAGTCAGCAAGCTCTGCGGTATTCCTGAGGACCGCCTGATTGCGTTGGCTGAGCTCTACGCCGACCCTAAAATCAAAGTCACCTCGTTCTGGACCATGGGCTTTAATCAGCACACCCGTGGCACATGGGCGAACAATATGATTTACAACATCCACTTGCTGACTGGCAAAATTGCCGAGCCGGGCAATAGCCCGTTCTCGCTCACTGGCCAGCCTTCGGCCTGTGGTACGGCGCGTGAAGTGGGCACCTTTGCTCACCGCTTGCCTGCCGATATGGTGGTCACTAATCCAGAGCACCGTAAACACGCCGAAGAAATCTGGCGTATTCCTGAGGGCACTATCCCT
>NZ_JANXSO010000005.1 GCF_025352645.1 Iodobacter sp.
CATAGCGCGGTGGATCAAGGCGAAGGCGGGCAGCAAATCCAAGCCAGCTTTGAAGATTACGATGCCCAGACGCACTATTACGCCAGCGATGCCGAAGGCCTAAGCCACTACGCTAACTTGCGTCAGCAGGCTTTAGATAGTCAGAAAAAATCGTTTACCGGCTCTGGTACCCTACGTTCTTTACAAGCTGGCCAGTGGTTCCAGCTAGAAGACCATCCCGCCCACGAATGGGATGCGGCCGAGCAGCGCGAATTTGCCATTACCGAGCTTAAATTCACTGCCAATAACAATCTACCGACCGATCTAACGCAACAATTATTACAGCTAGCACCAGGCCTGCTTGGCGCTGGCGGTAAAGACATCGCCACCCCCTACCAAGCCGACTTCACCGCCCAAAGACGCGGCCAGCCGATTACCCCAGCCTTTGCCCATGAGGCACTGAGCAAGCCCAAAAGCTTTGGCGTACAAACCGCCACCGTGGTTGGGCCTGCCGGATCAGAGGTGCATACCGACGAGCAAGGCCGGATAAAAATTCAGCTACATTGGCAGCGTGCCGCTGAGCATCCTGAGTTTGGCGCAAACCTCGACGATAAGTCATCCTGCTGGGTCCGCGTCTCCATGCCGAGCGCCGGTGCAGGCTTTGGTCACCAGTTTATTCCGCGCATCGGCCAGGAAGTTTTGGTCGACTTTATCGAAGGCGATATTGACCGCCCGATTGTTACCGGCGTAGTCCACAACGGCAGCCACCCTGTGCCGACGTTCAGCGGCGCAGGTGCTTTGCCCGCTAATAAAACGCTGTCTGGCATTAAAACCAAAGAGCATGAAGGCGGCCAATACGGCGAGCTGCTGTTTGACGATACTAAGGGCGAAGTCCGAACTAAATTATCCAGCGAGCATGGTAAAACCCAGCTTAATTTGGGCTATCTGATTCATCCACGCACGGACGGCAAAGGCGAGCCACGCGGCGAAGGGTTCGAGCTGCGTACCGATAAGCAAGGCGCTATTCGCGCCAGCGGCTTACTCATCAGCACCGAGGCCAAAGGTGATGCATCCGGCAAGCAGCTAGACCGCAGCCCCGCCCAAAGCCAGCTGGAATCAGCCCTAGACACCGCCAAAAACCTCGGTGAATACGCAGCTAAACAACTTGCCGACAGCATGGAAACCGGCGACGACGATCAAACTGTTAAGCCCGACAACAGCGCAGGTGACAAAGCCACCCACGGCCATCTTTACCACCACGTACACGCCAGCAAAAGCTTAGCTGCAGGCAGCAATACGGATAAAGACGGCAAAACCAAATCAAAAGAGCAAGCTGGCCTGCAAAAAATCATCCTGCTGCACGGTGAAGACGGTGTAGCCATCACCACCCCGCAAAGCCAGACGATTAGTGTAGGCACAAACCTTGATCTGGTTGCCCAAAGAGACAGCAACCAAAGCACCGGCCGCCGCTGGATTCACAACGTCAGCCAGCACATCAGCCTGTTTGTGGGTGGCGTTAAAGACCAAATCACCCTAAAGCTGATCGCCGCCAAAGGCCAGCTGCAAATGCAGGCGCAAAGCGACGATATCGAAATCACCGCCGATAAAAACACCAAATTTACCGCCATCAAAGGCAAGGGCCTATTCAACGCCAAACAAGAAATCCTGATGACCGCCGGTGGCGCTTATATCCGCATCAAAGGCGGCAAAATAGAGCTGCATGCACCTGGGAAAGTGAGCATTAAAGGTGGGAGCCATGATTGGAGCGGGCCAGCGCAAATGATGCCAACTTTGCCGCAGTTTCCTCATTCAATTTGTAAATCCTGCATACTAAAAGCAAAAGATGCGGGCAGCCCTTTTGCGAGAAAAACATGATGATTGATCTTTATCCGCAACAAACGGCCCAAGTTTTGATGCAGTGGCTAGAGCCGAGCCTAAATACGGAAAATTACCTATATGCATTGCTGGATCACAGCTTTGATCCAAAACTGCTGCGTAAAATGAAGAATCGCATTAGCTATACGGCTTTGTATCAGGATCAGGGAGGGGATGTGGAAGTCTCGCCCTTGCTCTGCCCGCTAAATACGCAAAGCGGGCTGCAGGCACAGATTGAGCTTTTACTACAGATCACGGCAGGGCAGCCCATGCTGAGTTTCTGGCTTAGCCCGCTCGATAGAGAGGCCATTTTTAGCCATTTTGCCAACTATTTTGATGTCACTCTTTTGCCTGAAAAAATAAGCATGATTTTGCGCTACGCGGATACGCGCATTTTGCCCAATCTGCTTGCTACTTTAAGCCCAGAGCAAAGCGCAATGTTTTTACGTCCCTTTGTGCAGCTGGCTTATTTTGACCGCGCAGCTAAGCCGGTGTTTGTGAATGGTGCTCAACAGCAGCAGATTACGGATACGCCGCTGATATTAAATGAACTGCAATTTAATCAAATGATGGATCACTCCCTGCCTGATCAGGTATTGCAGCAAATCTACCGTGATCAATTACAGGCGCTACTTCCTGCACAAGCGTCGCTGGCTTATGCCCAGGTAAGCAATGAGTGTGTGGCGGCAAGGGCAGAAGGCTTAACTGAGGTTGCCGAAGTGACATCCTTTTGCACGGCGCGTTTACAAGAGAGCGGGCCTTTATCCTAAAAAAGACCTATCCAAGGCTGGTTTTTGAAATGGATAAATCAAATGAAGCGCGTTTTAAAGCTCTGAATAAATCGGCTTACCCAAAGATTTTAGTCGGGAGTTTATTGCAAATACTGGCTTTCAATCTGCGCGGAAGTGCCTAAATGATGCGCAGAATGCTCCTCTAAATAATCTGAGTGCGGCGCAATAGGAAATCACCGTGTTTAAAAAGTCTCTGTTATGCGTATTGTTTGTGCTGTTTGGTTGCCAGAAAGAGATTTCATCTAATGAAGAAGCGCTAGCAGCGGCCAGTAAAGTGCCTGCTGATAGCGTGACGGTGTCGGTAGATCAGGTGAATTACAACGCCGATTTAGAAATTAAATACACGGCCTTTGATGTGTCTGGCGGCAGCCCCAAAGAAGCGGTTGCCGGTGGGATTGTTGTGCCGCTGGCTGCTGGCGGGGCCAAAAGCTGCTGCGTGAATCTGCCTAAAGTCTGGCGGCCGGGCATCAAAATCAAGGTGGAGTGGCAAGAGGCGGATAAGGAAATTCGCCCTGAAATCTACCGGCAAACGCTGGAGTTACCCCGCTATCAAAAGCCGGGTGATGTGTATCTGGTGTTTTACCCCGAGCATCAGCTGGAAGTGCTTGCCTCGCCTGTGGAGCCATCCCACCCGGATTGGCCAGGCAAAATCAAAGCGCCTCCGCTGGAAGCGTGTCTGCAAAAGAACACCAAGAAATTTTGTATGCAGTCGTTGCCGAAGTATGGGATTGGGTCAAAAGAAGAAAGTGCGAGTATGTATCGCGCTGCCTGCCAGCCTAATACTATTGCCGAAAATGCTTATCGTGAGCTTCCAGAGCAAGCAAATATCGGGTGCATGAAATGGCAAGCTGAATGTTTATCTAGCTGGAATATTGATAAAAAAATGTGTGATATAAATTATAAGGAAGATTGATATGTCTGCTCGATTTGCGGAGGTGTGTTCGATTAAGCCGCTGGTTCTTACTCAAAATGAAATTAGTGTTCGCTTAAATAGCCAAGACACCCCCTCCTGCCTCACCTGCGAAGAAGACATTTTTCTCGGCTTTTTTTTCGATGGCACCAATAACAATAAATATCGGGATACGCCTGAATACTGCCATAGCAATGTGGCTCGTTTATACGAGGCTTATCCGGGCAAGGGCACGATGTCGCAGCTGGCTTTAACCAGTGGCACAGTCAAAGCGGATGAGCCTTATCTAAAAGGGCCGGGAACGGATCCGTATTTGTATCGTAAAACCTATATTCCCGGCGTGGGCCACCAAAACACGCTAATTAAAATACAAAAAGATCTTTTTAGTGCCTTCGGCACGTTGATTTAGGAGCGGTAGCCACCGCGGGGG
>NZ_JANXSO010000008.1 GCF_025352645.1 Iodobacter sp.
GCAATAACTAACTCGGCAGCGCGTGATGGATTGCGAGAGGCGTTTCGTACACTGCCTGGTGCAAGCCCCTTGTTTCGCGCCAGTTCAGTGAGTGAAGTGCCTTTTTTACGCACTGCGGCCTTAATGTCTTCTGGGTGCCAGCGTTTAGTCATCATCTCCTCCGTCCCCATCCAGCCCTGCCAGGCTGGATTTTTTAGGGGGTTAATTCGTGCGTTTGTGTTTAACAGTTGTGACTTTAGTTGTTGTGACGTCACCAGTCAAGCATCACACAAGGAAAGATGTAATCTTTTCTTGTGTTTATTACTAAGTCATTGATTTTTAGTTACTTATTTGCTTGCCTTGTTTTTGTTTGTTCGTCACATGATATCGTCACATGCAAGGTTTCATCATGACTATCAAAGATTATTACTCCGCAGCAGAGTTGGCGGATTTAAAGCTGCCATCTTTGCCTGCGACGAGAGAAAACGTATATCGCAGAGCAACAAGAGAGGCATGGCCACATAAGGATGTGGCAGGCTTTGGGGGGCGTGGCGGGGTCCGTCGTGAGTTTGAGGTGCCAGCTTATGTGAGGGCTGAAATCATTGCCAAGCAGGGCATGACGCCTGAAGAAAGCCTAAAAGTGCTTGATAATTATCTAGCTAGAACAGATACAAAAACGCCACTTTCAGAGCAGAAAGTAATCAGAATTTCAGATGGGAAGGCTGTTGAAGAGCCGCGCACATGGGCTATTTGCTCAGGTGCTGTGCAGATGTTTGCGAAAATGTACAAGGTATCTATGAATAGCCAGCAAGAGCATGACGTTACCGAAGCTGCCTATCGTTTTATGCTGGCAAGAAAGAGGATGGGAAAGACCGCTGAACTTGAGGATTTAGCAGACGTAATTAAAAAAACGATGGTCGCTTAGTAATATGAATATTTACTAGATAAACGGCTGGGTAAAAGTAAGTACAAACTCTTATAATTCGCGCTTTTCTTGCATGAAGCTTTGTTTTGAATACGCCAACACATGATGAACATTTAGAAGTTTTGGCATTAGCTTCATTGTTAGGGGGCTTATTCAATGAGAATGAGCACTTAAAGAGCAAACTAGATAGCTGCAGCTGTGATGACGACTCTGTGATCATACCTTCCAAAACAGAACTCTATCTCGCTAGAGCTAAGGCTAAGTCCATATTAAAGGCGCATCTAAGGGCAAAACAATCTACAGCGTTTACCCATGCATCTAAATTAAGAATCAGTCGTAAACTTGCCGCTAAAAAATCCAGCCATTTGCATAAGAAAAGAATAGGCTCCCGCAGAGATGGCTACCCATATGTAACTACATTAGGATCACACCTAAGCAAAATACGCTCATTTTTGGCTAATCTGCGCTCAAAAATTATCATTCTGTGCAAAACCTGCTTTCCCCGCATAAATACGACCAAAGCCGCTTGGATATTAGGTTTCACGCTATTTTTTTGTCTAGCTCCCCAATGTAGAAGTGAGTGGCACCCCACAGCGAGGCAGCGAGCGCGCAGCCTTTTTCGCCGAGCCGATTATCCGCAGTGAGGGGCCTTCGTGCTTCGTGGGGCGGCCTTCTTTTGGTTCTTTTCTTGGCCGTTCAAGAAAAGAACGCCCCCGCGGTGGCTACCGCTCCAAAATCAACGTGCCGAAGGCACTAAATAAATGCGGATCAAACCAAACATCAATTCAATATATTTCAGAAAAAACAGGCCAACTTAGGCGATTTATTCAGCAAAGCTACCTATTTACCATTGCACGTTGGGCAAATAAAACATGCCCAACCTACCAAACAAGAAGTTAATAGCAATTATTATCTAATATGCATTCTTTCCTAATTACATAACTCATATTCCAGCTCATATTTACCTCTACTTATTTTTGCTTGAAATATAACAACATCAGATTGTGCCAACATTAATAAAACACTATTTTTATGTTTATCTGATATTTTCGCCCCGAGAATTACAGAATCAATATTCTGAGCTCCAAAATGACACTTAGTCCCTAAATTATTAATCTTCTCGAATTTTGTTTCCAAACAATCATTAGATCTTAATTTCTCATTAATCCATTCCTTGTCATCATCCCACATAACAAGCCTTCTCTCTTCTTCGTACTTCCACGCTTTAGCTTTGGTTAATAAGATTTTTATATCAAACTCTCCAATACTCTCATCCCTATCATAATGAAATACTGGATAATCAGTCGCATACTCAACGTCCTTAGAAAGCGAAAGAACATTATTTGAGTCTTCAATACCAATACATATTCCTTTGTGAGAGTCTGCATACAAAGACCACAACAATTGATTGTTCTTATCTTTAGAAAAAGAAGCAATTCTTATTTTTTCATTTAATTCAAAAAGTGCTTTTTCTTCTGCTTCTCTAACAGAAGCATCAGACTCACCCTTAAAATATTCATTTTCATTCTGCTCACTAAAACAAATTCTAGCCTCAAAAGGATCATTTAATATATTTGGTGATGCAGCAAAAATAAAACCATCAACCAAAATAGAACTTAAATTTTTATCAATTTTCGTGTATTTATATAACATCAAACACCCCACATCAAAAAGGCCGCCCAAAGGCGACCTTTTAATCAATTAAATATCAAAACTCAATCCCAGCTCAACGCCCCACCCGTCTGATACTCCGTCACGCGAGTCTCAAAGAAATTCTTCTCTTTCTTCAAATCAATCATCTCACTCATCCATGGGAATGGATTAGTCACCCCCGGGAACATTGGCTCTAGGCCAATTTGTTGCAAGCGGCGATTCGCAATAAAGCGTAGGTATTCTTTGAATTGCGATGCATTCAAGCCAAGCACGCCACGGGGCATGGTGTCTTCGGCGTAGGCGTATTCCAGCTCTACGCCGCGCTTGAATAGGCCGTAAATTTCGGCTTTGAATTCTTCAGTCCAAAGCTGTGGGTTTTCCATTTTGATAGTGTTGATCAAATCAATACCAAAATTGCAGTGCATGGATTCATCGCGCAGGATGTATTGGTATTGCTCAGCAGCGCCGGTCATTTTGTTCTGGCGGCCCAGCGCCAGAATTTGCACAAAGCCCACGTAGAAGAACAGGCCTTCCATAATGCAGGCGAACACAATGATGGAGCGCAGCAATTGCTGATCTGTTTCTAGCGTTCCAGTTTTAAAGCTTGGATCGGTCAGGATATTGATAAATGGAATCAGGAATTCATCTTTATCTCGGATCGAAGCCACTTCGTTGTAGGCGTTAAAGACTTCGCCCTCGTCCAAACCCAAAGATTCAACAATGTATTGATAGGCGTGGGTATGGATGGCTTCGTCGAAAGCCTGACGCAGTAAAAACTGACGGCATTCTGGCGAGGTGATCTGGCGGTAAGTACCCAAAACGATGTTATTAGCAGCAAGGCTGTCAGCGGTAACAAAGAAACCCAGATTGCGTTTGACCAAACGGCGCTCGTCGTCGGTCAAGCCGTTCGGGCTTTTCCAAAGCTCAATATCACGCTGCATGTTGACTTCTTGCGGCATCCAGTGGTTTGCACACTGCGCCAAGTATTTTTCCCATGCCCATTTATGCTTAAACGGCACCAGCTGGTTAACATCGGTAGTGCCGTTAATTACGCGTTTGTCTGAGGCATTGACGCGCTTGGCGGTAGCGGCATCCAGATTAATGGCAGTGGCTGGGGTCGTGGTTTCGTCGTCAAAATTAAGCATATAAAGTCCCGTCTTTCCGTACTAATGTTGATGCTTACTGGTCTGTATTACTCAGTAAGCGAGTTTGAATATTGGATAAATCTTGAATGCCGTACTGCTGGCCCAGCGCGTAAAAATCACGCACATGTTGATCGCTCAGCTTAAGGCTGGATTGAAAGCTCAGCGCAAGATGCACTTCGCCGAGGTAAACCACCTCCCCCGCCTTTACCGTAAAACTTTTACCCATTGGTAGCAGATCGTGGCGCTGCTGTGGCCAGCCAGCGGCGGTGTAAGACCAATCACCCACCGCTTGCTCAGCGGTGTATTCACCGGGGGCCAAAGCCAGCACATGTAATTTACCGATGGCATTTTTAGCCGGTGCGGCAATGGTATCGGTTAGGATGCTGGCGTTTAAATCAACATTGCCTTTAGGGCCTTGTAAACGCAGCCAAGCAGAAGCGCTATCTTGATCAAAAGAATTCAGGGTTAAAGAGACAATAGCGTAAGCCTGCTCTGGCGGAGGGCTCAGCTTGCCTTGCACCACCGCAATCGGCGCAATTGCACAGCCATTTAATAGCAGCGCAACGCTCAGTAATAAACCTTTAAACATATGACAACCCTTTACTGCAATAAGCGGGTGGCAATCTGGCTTGTATCTTGCACACCCCATTGCTTAAGTTGATAAAAATCGCGCGTGGATTGATCGCTATACGCCAATGTTGCAGCAAAATGAAGTTGGGCGCTGATCTCACCCAAATACAGCACCTCACCCGCAGCAATTTTGAAATGCCGATCCAGCTGAAAATGCTTTTGCCCACCTCGGCCATTTGCGCCTTTTGCAGCCCAATTACCCCAAGCTTGGCTCAACGTATAGCTGCCTGCGGCCAGCGGCATAACCCACAAGCGGCCGCGTACTTCACCAGCAGGGCCAACGATACTATCGCGGCTGATATCCGCGCGTAAGCTATGGCGGCTATTAGCCCCCAGCAGCTCAACTTGTAAATCTGCCTGATCTGGGGAGAGCGATTGCAGCGTTAAAGCCAGCACCACATAGCCTTGACCTGTGGGCGCTTGTAAGCGGCCATTTTCTATTTGCAACGTATTTTGCGGGCTGCAAGCGGCTGCTAAGGCGCTAGCAACAGCGGTAAAAGCTTGCAAGCAACGGCTAAGTAAACTCACTTGGCGATGCAAGCAATGCGCAATACTTCGGCGCGCCAGCGGGCTTTATCCGCGTCTGGCAGCCAAGAGGCCTCAAAGCTGTGGTTAATCAGTTGAATAATTTCACTCGCAGATAGATCCATCGCGGCGCGGCAAGCCAATAAATTAGCGTTTAGATAGCCGCCAAAATACGCTGGATCGTCAGAATTCACCATCGCGCATAGCCCTGCTGCCAACAAATTACGTAAATTATGTTGGGCCAGATCATCCACTACGCAAAGTTTTAAATTGGAAAGCGGGCAAACGGTGAGCGGAATACGCTCGGTGGCTAGGCGCACCACAAGAGTGGCATCGTCAGTGCAGCGCACGCCATGATCAATACGCCGCGCACCCAATACATCAAGGGCTTCGGTAATATAAGAGGCTGGGCCTTCTTCACCGGCATGGGCCACAGCAGGCAGGCCTAGATCGCGGCAACGCTTAAATAATTTTTGGAATTTGGCAGGTGGATGGCCCAGCTCGCTGGAATCCAAGCCCACGCCGTCGATTTGCGCCAGATAAGGCAGCGCGGCATCCAAGGTGGCCCTGCCTTCTGCTTCAGAAAGATGGCGTAAAAAGCATAAAATCAGTTTAGAGCTAATCCCCAGCTTATCGGTGGCATCATTTAAAGCGCGGGTAATACCACGAATCACCACGCCAATATCAATGCCACGTGCGGTGTGGGTTTGCGGATCAAAAAAGATTTCGGTATGCACAATATGATCACTGTAAGCGCGCTCGCAATACGCCCAAGTCAAATCGTAAAAATCTTCTTCGGTAATCAGTACGCTGGCACCGGCGTAGTACAAATCTAAAAATGATTGCAGATTATCAAAACAATAGGCCGCGCGTACTTCTTCTACACTGGCGTATGGCAGCTGGATGCCATTTTTGCGAGCCAGCGCAAACATCATCTCAGGCTCTAAAGTGCCTTCAATATGCAGATGCAGCTCGGTTTTGGGTAAGGCGAGGATCAGTTGATCGACAGGGTGCAGGGCTTCGGTCATTTGACTCTCAAGGTGTTTTTTTCGGTATTGTAGGGTGGGCAAAGCGCTTTACCTTGCCCACGCGGTGGATACGCGATACTCAAACTGGGCATCGCGCGTGGGCACAAGTGCCCACCCTACATGTTTACTGGCAGCTCTCGCACTCTGGATTATCAATCGAGCAGAATTTCATATCCGTTGCTGGTAGCTCTGCATCAATCGCTGCCATGGTTGGTGTGGCGCTGATCGAGTTGGCACCGGCTGCAGATGATTGGGTGTAGCCACCGTCTACCGCTACGGCATTCAGCTCACCACCGCTGCCGGTGGATTTCTCTGCGGCCGTGGCTGCCATGGTGCGGAGGTAGTAAGTGGTTTTTAGGCCACGCAACCATGCAAATTTGTACAGCTCGTCTAGTTTTTTGCCTGATGCACCAGCCAAGTAAAGATTGAGCGATTGGCCTTGGTCGATCCACTTTTGGCGGCGCGATGCGCATTCAACCAACCAGCTTGGATCCACTTCAAACGCCGTTGCGTACAAGTCACGCAAGTCCTGCGGAATGCGCTCTACTTTAGACACCGAGCCGTCAAAGAACTTCAGATCAGAAATCATCACGGCATCCCACAAACCGCGCTCTTTTAGATCACGCACCAAGTATTCATTCACCACGGTGAACTCACCTGACAAGTTCGATTTTACGAACAAGTTTTGGTAAGTTGGCTCGATACACGCCGATACGCCGATGATGTTGGCAATCGTTGCCGTTGGCGCAATCGCCAAGCAGTTTGAGTTGCGCATACCGTGGTTGCGTACGTGTTCACGCAGCTGTGTCCAATCTAAGCGTGAGCTGGTATCCATTTCCAGATAGCCACCGCGCTCTTCTGCCAGCAATTTGATCGAATCTTGCGGCAAGATGCCACGATCCCACAGGCTGCCCTTGTAGCTTGGGTAGGTGCCGCGCTCTTTTGCCAGCTCGGTGGATGCCCAGTAAGCGTGGTAAGCCACGGTTTCCATCGATAGATCGGCAAACTCAACCGCTGCATCCGAGCCGTAAGGCAGGCGCAACATATGTAAGCAATCTTGGAAGCCCATAATGCCCATACCCACCGGGCGATGCTTCAGATTGGATTCACGCGCTTTACGCACTGGGTAGAAATTAATGTCGATCACGTTATCCAGCATGCGCATCGCGGTTTTGATGGTGCGGGACAATTTATTGGTATCGAGTTCGCCGTTCTTGATGTGGTTCACCAAGTTGACCGAGCCCAAATTACATACCGCAATTTCGTTCTCGTTGGTGTTCAGGGTGATTTCTGTACATAGATTCGAGCTATGCACCACGCCAACGTGTTGCTGCGGGCTGCGGATATTGCAAGGATCTTTAAAAGTGATCCAAGGATGGCCAGTTTCAAACAGCATAGAAAGCATCTTGCGCCATAAGCCCAGCGCAGGAATCTTCTTAGCGATTTTCATTTCGCCACGGGCGGCTTTTGCTTCGTAAGCCACGTAGGCTTTTTCAAAGTCTTTACCAAATTTATCGTGCAAATCTGGCGCTTCGGATGGGCTAAATAATGTCCAATCCGCGCCCTGCATCACGCGCTTCATGAATAAATCAGGAATCCAGTTGGCGGTATTCATATCATGCGTGCGGCGACGATCATCACCGGTGTTCTTACGCATTTCGAGGAATTCTTCGATATCTGCGTGCCAAGTTTCAAGGTAAGCGCACACCGCACCCTTACGCTTGCCGCCTTGGTTAACTGCTACGGCGGTGTCATTCACCACTTTCAGGAAAGGCACAATCCCTTGAGACTTACCATTGGTGCCCTTGATATGGCTGCCCAACGAGCGCACAGGTGTCCAATCGTTACC
Organism: Iodobacter sp.; assembly: GCF_025352645.1. GTDB lineage: Bacteria > Pseudomonadota > Gammaproteobacteria > Burkholderiales > Chitinibacteraceae > Iodobacter. The sequence continues at coordinate 7,735 of NZ_JANXSO010000008.1, forward strand.
CAAACCACCGGCATATTTAGACAGCAGCGCGTTTTCTTTCAGCGCTTCGTAAATGCCTTCTAGATCATCAGACACGGTGGTGAGGTAGCAGCTAGAAAGCTGGCTACGACGGCTACCGGCGTTAAATAGCGTTGGGGTGGAGCTCATAAAATCGAAGCTAGACAAGACGTTGTAGAACTCGATCGCACGCTCTTCGCGGTTGATTTCATTCATCGCCAAGCCCATCGCTACGCGCATAAAGAAGCTTTGTGGCAGCTCGATACGGCTGTCTTCGATATGCAAGAAATAACGATCGTACAGGGTTTGCAGGCCAAGGTAGCCAAATTGGTAATCACGGCTATGATCCAGCGCTGCGCCTAATTTGGCTAAATCGTACTGAGCTAGGTTTTCATCCAGCAGCTCTGCATCGATACCGCGCTTAATAAACTGTGGGAAATAGCTCACATAACGATCGGCCATTTCTTCATGGCTAATTTCTTTGCCCAAGACTTCTGAGCGCAAATTATTCAGCAAGAGGCGAGCAGTAACAAAGCTATATGCAGGATCTTTTTCAATCAGCTGACGCGACGACATAATTAAAGCACGGCGAACTTCTTCCGCCGGTACGCCATCGTAAACATTCTTTAAGGTTTCTGCCAAGATAGCGGCTTGATCGGTGGTGCTTTCCAAGCCCTTGCAGCAAGAGGCGATCAGCTCTTTAAGCTGCGCCAAATCCAGCGGACGGCTGCTGCCATCGGCATAAAGCACATTGATGGCGTGGTGATGCTCTGGCTCAAAGCGTGCATGACGCTCTTTGCTGCGCTCTTCACGATACAACACATAGGCGCGGGCCACATCGTGCTCACCGGCACGCATCAGCGCTAGCTCTACTTGATCTTGGATATCTTCAATATGAATCGCGCCACCCTCTGGCTTACGACGCATCAGCGCCGATACAACGGATTCGGTCAGCAAGATGGCTTTTTGACGTACAGCGGTACTAGACGCGGCATCGCTACCAAGCACAGCGATAAAGGTTTTGGTCACTGCTACGGTGATTTTGTTCGGCGCAAAAGGCACCACCGATCCATCACGGCGAATGGTTTTGTAATCGGCATAGCTGCTGTGATTTTGAGCAGTATTAACGCTATCGGTCATAGGGCTCTCATTAGTGTAGTGGGCAGGCAAGGCGCGCACGTCTTGCTGTGGATAATTCTGTGGATTTCTTGTGGAGAAACACTATATGTAGTGTTCATCAAGAAGAGTTAACACAAATACTAGTGTCTTTAGCCAAGTTAGGCAAGCGACTAGCAAAGGAGAAAATGTACAACTAGCTGGGGTAAAAACGCAGCTCCAGCAAAGCCGTGTATTTATGCGGTTTTGACGCGTTCTTAAAAAAGCACCTGTCGCAAAATAAGCATAATTCCCCTGTTACGCACAGCCTAAAAGCCGCAGATTGCCACCAATAGATCAGCACCAAGCTGCGCAGCAGCAGATTGCCTAATAAACAATCATCCGGCGTTTTTAAGCCGCCCTAGGCGATACAACCCGCAGCGTAACCACCCCGCTTTACCCTCCTGAGCAAAGTCACTTTTTTTAGCCCTTACTCGTTTTCAAAGCAGGGCTCTTTGAATTTTACTTGTATTTAATTTGCATATATCAGAATATGCTTACATAGTTTGCCGTACTTAAATGACCGTTTGATTCCAATAGAATAGGCAAGCATCAGGCCTGCCCTATTCCGCTCTAAGCCAGCTCTCGTTTTCTTTTCCGGACAACTCACCATCGTGCTTTCTTCCTCTGTTAAGCGTAAAAAACAAGCTGCTGTTTTTCAAAATATTAAATTACTCAGCAAAAAATCAATCAGCCTCAGTGTTTTGCTGGCCGTTAGCGCATGTGGCGGTGGTGGCTCCTCAGAGCCTGGCACCAACAACACGCCCGCCACAGCCGCCTCTACACCAGCAGTCAGTACCCTGCCACCCACAACAACATTTACTGTTGAAAACATCAGCCCGCTTGAAGCAACAGAAAACCAAAGCCTTACCGTAACAGGCCAGGGTTTTTCCGGCATCAAGCAGGTTTTTTTAGGCGGTGTAGAGCTTAGCTTCAAACTTATTTCACTGATGTTACGCAGCCCGCAGGTTTTGTAGTTCCACCAAGGCCTGCTGGGTTGCTTTGATATAGAGCTTGGCGCGTAGCGCAAAGTGGTTAGCTTTGTGCTTGATCTTTAAGCTTTCTAGCTTGAACACCGCGTAAATCG
>NZ_JANXSO010000012.1 GCF_025352645.1 Iodobacter sp.
TTCGCAGCGATTCTAATCTGGCTGCTGCATTTGAGTACATTAGCGTTCTAATGCAAAATTGCGCGGGGGCTGTTCATTTGCATGTTAATTTATAATGCAAAAGTGACAGCCTCCCACTGCAATATTTTTCGGCGCGGTACACTCGCTACCCCTTTTCCGAAACCCCGATCCGCTTATTCCTCGCTTCGGCGTGCTTCAAGGGGGATTTAAGCCCCGTGCTATGAGTTGCGATATAAATTCAAATGGTTGGGGGAGAAAATATTTCAAATCCAAATCCAAATCCAAATCCAAATCCAAATCCAAATCCAAATCCAAATCCAAATCCAAATCCAAATCGAAGAACAGGCCTAATGGTTTATCTCTGTCTTTGTTTTTCTGCGTGAAAGGCCGTGTTCTCTGTGTCATCCGTGGTTAAAGATTTGGGTTTTGAAATTATCGTTAGTTGGTACTGGTTTGCTAAGCCAAAATAATTAGAGATTTGTCCATTTGTTCGATAACAAAGCCCGCATTTGATAGGCGGGCTTTGTTTGTTATTGGCAGCGCTCTGCTTCAAATACTTTTCGTCCTTTAAACATGGTCCAGAGTACTTTGGTCTGGGGGAATGCTTTGGGGGCGATTTGTTCTAGGTTTTTGTCCAGCAGTACAAAGTCGGCGCTTTTGCCAACGCTGATTGAGCCGATATTTTTGTCTTGGGCGATGAGTTTGGCTGCGTTGAGGGTGTAGGCCTGTAATACGTCGCTGCGGTTGATTTTTTCATCTGCGGGGGCGAGTTCTCCTAAGTCGCCTTGTCGGGTGAGTGCGGTGTACATCGCTAGCATGGGGTTGGGGCTGGAGACGGGCCAGTCGCTGGCTCCGGCTACAATTGCGCCGCTGCGGATAAGGCTGCCTGCTGGGTATAGCCGCGTTAATAGTGGCGCGGGGACGATGTTTTCTAGTAGGGAGGTGCTGGAGAAATCCTTACCAGACCATAAAAACTGCATAGAGGCCGCTACATTGAGCGGCTGAAAGCGTGCCACGCTTTCAGGGCTTATAATTTGTAGGTGGGTGATGCTGTGCAGGGTGCTGTGGTCAGGATTGTGTTGCCTCGCATAGTCGATGGCATCCAGCGCTTCGCCGACGGCTCGATCGCCAATTGCGTGAAAGTGGGCAATGAGGTACTGGGCATCGGCTTTGCGGATCAGTTCGTTAAAGCGGGTGGCTTGTAGATCTTGCTGGCCGCTATAGCTTGGGCGGTTAAGGTAGGACTGGCTCAACTTGGCGGTTTGCGATGGAAACTCGATTACGCCATCTTGAAGGATTTTGATGCCGATCAGGTTAACATCGCTGGTGCCGGAGAACTGCTGCTTGAGGGCCATTACGTCGTCGATGATGGCGGGTTTTGCATGAATACTCACTAAGGCCAATGCGGATACATGCCCGTTTAATTCTCCTTTACGGGCCAGCTCGGTATAGGCAGGCAGCAGGCCGGTATCTTTGCGATTTGGCTCTGCACTAAAGGCGGGGGATAGAGGGCGGATATTACTGACCGGATCCATCCACGCAGTAATACCGACGCTATTGAGTTGGCAAGCAGCCAGCTTGATTGCTTCGCCAATTTTCGCATCGCTTACCTTGGGCATGGCTTTAAGGATGAGATCCCAGCCTCCTTCAGAGGCAAAGCCGTTAAGGCGGCCATCTTTATGACGGGCAAAGCCATCGTTAGGTGCGGTAATTTTTTTTGCTCCTACAGATGCAAGCAGGCCCGCTTGTTTGAGCATGGCTTGATTGGCCCAGCCGGTGTGGGCATCTGATCCGGCAAGGACAACCGGAATATTGCGATAGGGAGCGGTGTTAAAAACTTGCTCCAGCAACTCGATATGGTTCCAGTATTCAAGAGATACGCTGGTAAATAGCTGCACATTGCCTTGCATTAGCTTGTCATCTTGACGGGCTTTGCTGGCAAAGCTGCGAATTTGCTCTGCTGTAGTCAAATCACTAGGAAAATGTATGGTCATTTCTTGAAAGCCCGCAAAGGCTGCGTGTACGTGGCTATCAATCAATCCTGGCATTAGAAATTTGCCAGCAAGATCAATACGGGGCGTGGTTTTGCCCATTTGCTGCTCAACAGCATTACGTGTGCCAACGGCCACAATTCGGCCATCTGCAATGCCAACAGCTTCGGGGTAAGGATGGGCCAGATCGGCACTATAGATGGTGCCACCAGAAAGAATGGCCCGCGAGGATTGCGCCCAAGTGTTGGGCGAGCCAACGATGAATAGGCAGGATGCAATAAGTGAAAGGCGTTTCATGGGCGTAGCTCCGCTCGCCCTGCGCAATGTGTGCAAGGTTGAGCTTATTGGTAAATAGAGCCCCGCTAGCGAGAAGTTAGCGGGATATAGATGTCAAAGGCGTAATGATCACGGGCCTGATTACTTGCTGCATCGTAGCGCTCGTAGCAGGGCAGATCCGCGCAAGCCAAGCCTTTTGCTACTAAATAGCGAAAGGCGATTTCCCAAGTAAGCGTAAGCGAGGCTTCATTACATGCAAAGCTACAAACTAAATATCGGCCCGCTGCTACAAGTTGAGTTGCAAGCCGGCGGCCTGCTGGCACAGGGCCATCTAGAACGATGCAAACATCGGTACGGCAATGTGCTGGCTCGGTGATTTCAGGGTCATCCCAATACAGGCTGAGCGTGCCTACCGGAGTAGATTCTTCGCTGCAGCCCAGCAGGGACAGCAAATCACGATGTGCTTGTTCACAGCGCTCTCGGCCATAACTGCCAAGCTGGCGCATATAGATCACTTGAAAAGCCGCTACTTTTTCGATACGTACACTTTGCAGCAAGTTAGATTGCTCGGGGCCAGCGCCCCATGACAAGACCTGGCAATCATAATCATCTTCGCCGCTGCGGGCGTTTCCAATCTTGCTATTCTGCTTGGCTTGCAAGCGATAGGCAGAAGGCGTGGTGGCAAAGTGCTGGCGAAAGGCCTTGGCAAAATTTTGAGCGCTAGAAAATCCATACATCATGGCCAAGGTGGTGATGTCGGTGCTGGGGCTGCTCAAAAGCCGCCCCGCTGCGCGCTCCAGCCGTAAGCGACGCGTGAAGTTAGCTAGCGTTTCCCCCGTTGCGGCTTTAAAAATTCGATGAAAATGAAAGCTAGAAAGCGCAGCCAATTCAGCGACTTCATCGAGGGTTGGGTTTTGTTCAAGATGTTGGCTGATGTAATTCATCGCCTTAAAAACGTGCTTGCGATAATCCAGAGTGGAACCTTTGGCGGAAAGGGATGTGATCCGTTGGCAGTGAAGCGAGTTTAGTGTTGGCGTTTGGACTGGCGATATTTTTAGCTTACGCTGCCAAAGTTTAATTGATGGCGGGGAGGTATCTTCTTGGTTTGATGCTCACCGTCTGCGTATAGGCATGCCTAGTTTATTGTGGGGTAGCCTCTATGCTAGTACTTATTAAGTATATGGCTAAAGCTAATGCGCTGCGATTGCAGTTGATTTTGCAATAGGAAAAATACGAGCGCGCCGATTAGTAATGGCTTGCACTGTGATGAGGGCTGCCGACATCCGTAATCTGCATGCAGAAGGCCTGCAAAATGTTAAGAAACTAAAATTTTATGTCAACTGCTTTTGCGAGGCTTGCAAACCCCGCTATTTGCCAAGCAATGGCAGCCCTTCAATCTCTGGTTTTGCATACAAAAAACCTTGCTGCCAGTTAATGCCTAAAGAGCTGAGGAAATCCGCCTCGCTCTGTGTTTCGATGCCTTCGGCAATGATGTGGATGCCTAGTTTGTTGCAAACAAGGGTGACGGCTTCGGCGATAACCTGCCGGACTGAGTCTGTGCCAATGTCGCGGGTCAGTTCCATATCTAGTTTGATGATGTGGGGCTGAAATTGCGCTAGTAGGTTTAATCCTGCGTATCCTGCGCCAAAATCGTCGATGGCGGTCATCATGCCTTGGCGTCGATACTCTTCGAAAATCCCTTTGAGGTGAGCGCTGTCGCGCACTTTTTCGCCTTCAGTCACTTCAAAAATGAGCCGCGAGTGGGGAAAGTTGAAGCGCTTGCTTGCTTCTAGCGTGGCACGAATGCACGCAGCAGGGCGGTAAACGGCGTTGGGCAAAAAATTAATGCTCAGCCGGCAATCCTCATGTTTGCTTAGGCCCAGCTTGGAGGCCAGCTCGATGGCTTTAACTCGACAGGCTTGGTCAAAGCGATAACGATTACTGTCATCCACTTGATCAAGAATACTGCTTGCTGACTCACCATTGCTTCCTCTTACTAGCGCTTCATAAGCCATGGGGCGCATGGTGCTTACATCTAAAATAGGTTGAAACGCCATTGTGAATTCAAATGGCAATAATCCTGGATCTCTACAGCCTTCACAGTTGAGTGGGGTAAATAGCACTTCTGCGTGTTGCTCTAGGGTTGTCATGAACTTACTCCATTATTCCACCGGTTATCTTAGTATAGTCAGAAATTTTAGACTTAGCGCCAGCTAGGCGATAGAGTATTGCTATGCGGCAAGAGCCATCTCCTTTTATTTTGCTCAAGCCATTCGCAGCAGGGCCGAATAGTTTTCTTTTAATAAAGCGAGCTATAAAGAGCGTCTCTTTTAGCTTATTTCTTGATGTTTATGGGCCGCTGTTTAAAACGCCCTTACTAAAAAATGGAGCGCTTTAATGGAACGACTTTTGGAATGTTTGCGCAGTATGAGCTTGCTTGCCTTGGGTGATGTGCACTCTAATAATAATGCAAGAACACTCACGCAGCGCCTTATTGAATCAGGGGAGGTGAAGGTTTTATTTATAGAGTGGCCTAATTTTAATCAGCTTAATGAAGCGATTGAGCTCATGATTTTAGAGGGGCTGGATCAGTCACAAGCAAGCATGGCTTTAAGGCAAGGCCAGTATTTCGCCACACTCAGTAAAAGCGATGCAAGCCCTAGCCTTTTAGAACTGACTGCGATAGCTATTAGCCACAGGGTAAAGGTGGCGGCCTGTGATCTTAGTGCTGATCAGGCGCTTTCAAGGATTTTTCAGTTACGGCAAATTGAAGAATATGACGCACCCAAAGACACTGTTTTATTTGATGATGAAGGTTTAGCGGTAAGAGATGATTATGCCGTAACGCAAATCGATAAATATTCAAAATTAATCAGTAATGGCCGCTTAATTCTTTGGGGGGATAATCATTTTAAAGATTATGAGAATCGATATTTAAAGCCTCGCCACCATCTTTTAGAGCCTTCTAAAAGATTTGATGTGTTACCCAATAATTTGCTTAAAAAATTAAAAACCACGCGTTCTATCTTTGATATTCTTTATATTCCAAATACACAAATCAATATGTATTTGTAATAAGGGGCGCTGCTGCTGGGTGAGAATATTGTTTTTAGTAAGCAAGGTCTAATTCTTGTATTGGGCATTAGGCTTTGCTTAGAGTAAATTAATTTAAATTGTCTTGCCTATGGCTCACCATTTTCATATCTTACGGCTGTAAGCCCATTGGAAAATACGTTTTTGTGTAATCACCGCACGTATAAGTAAATATCATTTAATTATTATCTATTTATTTCATCGTTATTTCTCCGTACTTACCCATTTGCCAGCTATAAAGATAAGCTGGCTGAGCTCTATGGAAAGATCGCATGCATCTTCTCTCACCCGAAGATATTCAAGATATTTTCCCTTTGATTTTGGAGAACGTCCCCATTGGTGTGGCTATTTTAGATGCAGAGCTAAGGCAGGTTTGCATCAATAGCCGCCATGCTGCACTCAATAATGTGAGCGTAGCCGAGCATATGGGCAAAAAGCTGGAGGAGTATTTGCCGCAGGCGGCGGCGGTGATTATCCCTAAGCTACGCTTTGTGCTGGAAACCGGCAGGCCTTTGCTAAAGCAGGAAATCCGCGGTGCAGTGCAGGGGCCAGATGGGCAGGTTTTGCATCGGCTTGCTTCTTATTTTCCTTGGAGAAATACAGAAGGAGCTGTGCGAGGCGTAGTGGCAATTATTCAGGATTCCACGCTTGATAATGTGGGCGAGCAGTTGCTGCAGGAAAGTCAGAAAAAATTACTCAAGGTTTTAGATAATTTATTCTCTTTTGTGGGCGTTTTAGAGCTGGATGGCACTTTATCTGAGGCGAATCAAGCGCCACTAACGGCGGCAGGGATCACACTGGCAGATGTGCGGGGGAAGAAGTTCTGGGATTGTTATTGGTGGTCTTATGATGCTCAGGTGCAGGAGCAGCTAATTGATGCGATAGAGCGCTGCCGGCTGGGTGAAACGGTTCGTTACGATGTACCCGTACGCATGCGCAATGATAGCCGGATGTGGGTTGATTTTATGCTGGCCCCACTGCGTGATGATAAGGGCAATATCACCCACCTTATCCCTTCTGGCATGGATATTACCCAGCGCCATCAGAGCGAGGCCGCTTTACATCAGTCTGAAGAAAAATATCTGTCAGTGATTGAGTCTTCAGGCGAGGCCATCATTACTAAATCGTTAGATGGCATCATCACCAGTTGGAATTCGGCAGCGGTACAGTTGTTGGGATACTCCGCAGAAGAGGCGATTGGTATGCCGGTAACACGCTTGTTTCCTGCTGGCTGGCTAGATGATGAAGTCCAGATTATGCAGCGTATTATTGTGGGAGATCGTATTCCTACTTTTGAAACAGAGCGGATTCATAAAGAGGGACATATTGTTCAGGTGGCGGTGACCATTTCTCCACTTCGGGATAAGCAGGGCAGGGTGGTGGGGGCGTGTAAGCTAGCGCGAGATATTACGCTGCAAAAACGTCAGGTAGAAGCGCTGGAGCACGCACTAGAAGAAAAAACAGCGCTGCTGCATGAGGTTCACCACCGCGTAAAAAACAATCTGCAAATTGTTTCCAGCCTACTTAATTTGCAGGCACGTAAAGTGTCGCCAGAGGTGATGCCCGCGATTGCCGAATGCCAAGGTCGCATCAGCGCGATGGCCTTGGTGCACCAGTTACTTTATGAATCCGATAATCTTTCTAGCGTGAATCTGGCTGATTTTTTATCACGGTTGATTTTTTTAATTAATATGACTTATAGCGTTGCCGATACTAAGACGCAATTAAAATTTTCTGGTGCAGTGGCAGATATTACTTTAGATATTACCAAAGTGATTCCTTTTGGTTTGCTGATTAATGAATTGGTTTTAAACGCAATTAAACATGCATTTCCTAATGGCGGAGAAGGCAGAATTGAAGTGGGCTTAAGTCGTTTACCTAGCCAAGAATTACAATTGCTTGTTCGTGATAATGGCTGTGGTTTGCCAGTTAGTTTTAGTTGGGAAAAAGGCACCGGCCTTGGCTCTCAGCTTATTCCAATGTTTGTTAATCAATTGCAGGGCAAGCTGATTACAGAATCCTCTTCCGCAGGGGTTTGTTTTAAGATTTTGATCAATGAAGATAAAGCAGCTAGGGGCACTCACCATGAGCACCGAAAACATACTGATTGTTGAAGATGAGCCAGTAGTAGCCTTAGATTTGCAGCAAACACTGCAAGAAATGGGGCATCAGGTTTGTGGTATTTACACCAGCATGGATGCAGCAATTAAGGGGGTAGAAACACACCAGCCTAGCCTTGTGTTAATGGATATTCATTTGCAAGGAAAAGGGGATGGTATTGAGGCTTGCTAAGAAATTTATGAGCAATGGCAATTACCGGTGATTTTTTTAACCGCTTATGCTGATGAAAAAACTGTACGCCGTGCTGCAATTGCTAAGCCTTTTGGCTATTTAACCAAGCCTTATAATAAAAAAGATTTAAATGCGGTGATTCAGGTTGCCCGCTCTCGGCATGATGCCGAGTTGGCGCTGGCTAAATCCGAGCAAAAGCTTGCCATTGCCATTGAGGCGGCAGAGCTTGGCACATGGGAGTGGGAGTCTCAGCTTGATCGGTTGACGGGCGATGAGCGATTTCGGCTGATCTGGGGAACGGGGCTACAGCCTTTTGTGGCGGGGCTGGCAGCCATGCTGAGCCGTGTACACCCTGATGATTTGCTTGGGGTGGAGGGGACACTGCAAACGCTGGGTTTTTTTAAATGTGAATTTCGCGCTAGGCGTGATTCAGGTGAATACGCATGGCTGGAAATGTTTGGCAATTTACGGATTAGATCTGCCGATCAGCATATTGTGATTGGCGCTTTGCGAGATATTACTCCACGTAAAGAAATGGAAGAAAGGTTGCGTCAAGCCAGCATTGTATTTAGCACTATTTCCGAAGCTATTATGATCTTAAATGCCAATGGCTTAGTTTTGTCGGTTAATCCTTCATTTAGCAAATTAAGTGGCTATTCAGAATTAGAAGTTGTTAATCATCCAAGCCAAGAGTATTTAATTAATCGCCGTGAGCCGATAATTTCTTATAAAAATATTGCATTAACCAGTAGTGGTTTCTGGGCGGGGGAAGTGGGTTGCCTATGTAAAAACGGCGATATTTTGCAAACATTGCTGCATATTTGCACGGTTAGAGATCAAAATGGCGAGGTATTGCAATTTGTACAGACGTTTTCTGATATATCTGCCATTAGAGAAGCCGAGCATCAGTTGGTGCATTTGGCCTATCACGATCCATTAACTGGTCTTGGTAATCGTTATTTATTAGATCAAAATTTACAAAGCGAATTAGTGCGTGCGCAAAGTAATGGCCGTACCGTCGCTATCATGTTTATTGATTTAGATGGTTTTAAAGCGATTAATGATTCCTTAGGCCATCATATTGGCGATAGAGTGATTCAAGAATCAGCCAGCAGAATTGTGAAGCAAATTCGCCGCCATGATGAGGCAATTCGGCTAGGAGGGGATGAGTTTGTGGTGATGATCCCTGATGTCATTACGCAAAGTGAAGGCTTTGTGGTGGCTAATAAAATATTAAAAGCACTATCGCAGCCTATTCAGCTTGATGAACAAAAATTGGTTATTGGGGCCAGCATTGGGCTGGCTTTTTTTCCGCAGGATGGTAATGAGCTCAGTGATTTATTAAGTGCTGCAGATAGTGCTATGTACGAAGCAAAGCGCCAAGGCAAAGGCCGCGTGTGTGCTTACTCTAGTGATTTAGTAGAGAACGTGCGCACTCGGCTAAATATTGAGCAGGGAATGCATGGCGCACTAGAAAGAAATGAGTTTGTACTGTTTTATCAGCCTGTGGTCGATTTATATGAATCACGTTTATTGGGCTTTGAAGCACTTATTCGCTGGAATCATCCTGAGTTTGGCGTACTTGGGCCAGATAAATTTATTGCCATTGCCGAAGAAATAGGTTTAATTGAGCCAATAGGTGCGTGGGTATTAGATACTGCTGTGGCTCAGCTTAAACAATGGAGCGCCTTTGGCCGTAGTGATTTAATGATGGCGGTGAATGCCTCGGTAAGGCAACTCCGTGGCGATGCTTTTTTGAATCAATTAAAGAACGTATTAGAGCGGCACGAGATTAACTCTAAGCAATTAGAAATAGAAATTACCGAGTCTATGCTGCAAGATTTCCACAGTATTAGAAAAATGGTGCAGGGGATGCGTGAATTGGGTGTCAGTGTAGCGATTGATGATTTTGGTACGGGCTACTCATCATTGGCGCTGTTGAAGCATTTGCCAATTACACGGATTAAAATTGATCGCTCGTTTATTATTTCACTACCAGGCACGGCGCGGGATGTTGGGCTGATTTCTGCAATTATGCAAATGGCCAATAGTTTAGAGCTAGACGTGACGGCGGAGGGGGTAGAAACATTTGATCAGGCGCAGATTTTACGCACGATGGGCTCCCCAGCGGTGCAAGGGTATTTCTTTGCCCACCCTAAAGCTGCCAAAGAATACTCTGCAGATTGGATCAAACGCAGTAGTGTGAATGGCTTTTTTATTGGTGAAAAGAGAGCTGATTGATCGTTATTTTATTGTTTTGCTACATCGCTGCAATATATTTGCAGCCATATTCAGGTAAAAAGGAATGCTTAAGCTAGCTTGATGGTGATGATAAAAATATATGCTACAAACTACGGCGCGTTGCTTAAATAATGAGCCCTGCAATAAAATTAATTCAATGGCGTTTTTCTTGAGTTCCTTAGTTGATCTCTTTATAATAAAAATGTAATAAATGAGATAAGCATTAATCCGCTACCGTGCTTATCTTTTATTTGTAACGGATACAATACCATCTCCCACACTGAGACCAAAATGAAACGCTTTTTTTTGCGTTGTGTACTTCTATTTGCTAGTTTTAGTGCATCCTCTGCGGTTTGGGCTAGCGATGTGCTGCGCGTTTTTGCTTGGCCTGGTTATGCCGATGCCGATTGGGTCAGTGAATTTGAAAAAAGATACGATGCCCATCTTGAAGTCACTTTTGTCGATACCGATGAAGATTTGTGGGAAAAAGTTAAAAAAAATAATGGCGAAAATTTTGATGTTTTGGCCGCAAATACTGCAGAATTAAAACGCTATTATGAGCATAAATGGCTGGCGATTATCAGCCGTAAAAATATCCATAATTTAAATAATCAATTAAAGCGTTTTAAAATTAACATAAATGATATAAATAGTGATGGTGATTTATATGCTATCCCTTTTGTTTATTCTGAAATGGGCTTGATCTACGATAAAAAACAAATAGATACTCCTCCTGTTTCAATGGCAGAAATGTGGCTGGAAAAATACAAAGGGAAAGTGGTTTTATACGATGGTAGTAATCATAATTTCAGCTTAACTGCCTTGGTGCTTGGTTTTAAAGATCCATTTAATCTATCTCAAGATGAAATGGCTAAAGACGTGAATAAATTACTAGAATTACGTGATCAGCAGCCGCTGTTTTACAATAGCCCAGAAGAAGGGACCGCCGCCTTTGTTAAAAACAAAGCCGCTTTAATGTTTGCTAATTATGGTAAACAGCAGCTTAAATTACTGCGCGCCGCTGGGGCAGATGTTGGCTATATTATTCCTAAAGAGGGCGCTCTGGCGTGGCTAGATTGTTGGGCGATTAGTGCTAAAACTAAGAATAAAACACTGGCCGAAAAATGGATTAATTTTATGCTAGATAAATCAGTGAGTAATGAATTAACTCAGCGGCAAGGTTTATCTAATACGCTAGCGCATTCTAGTTTAGATGCCAGAGATAGGATAATTTGGATTAAATCTTCAGAGAACTTTGCACTGCGTACTCAATATTGGGAACGTATTCGTGCGGGTAATGCTAGAAACGGCAATAATAGGCTCAAAAAACCAAGCCTTTAATTTTGTTATGGCATGGCGTTCAATATCGAACGCCGCCATATTGGCAATGCCTTTGGTATTGGTATGTGATCAAGACAAAAGGCCGGTAAGAGAGCGACGCAATTATGTGGCCAACATCGGCACGCTATCACCAGCGTGTTTTTTCATTTGCTTGGCGGCCTTTTTCTCTTTGGCGCTGTGAAGTGGTTGTTTCTTTGATTCCTTAACGGATTGTTTAGACTTGCTCATGGCTATCTATCCTTTTATGCCCCTGCGAACGCACGGTGCATCTTTAGTATAGGCCGATGTAAGAGATATGACGGCTTGTTTTAAGGAAATAGTAGCCTTGTGGATATTTAATATGACGAGTGCGACTCACTGATGGCTCAGCGGGAAAAGTATGCGGCTAGCCATAAGCCGCTGTTTTTCATGGCATAACCAAATAGCAGGCCAACTAAAAGCGATGCACTGACTAGCTGCCAATGGCCATCGCCTGCAAAGGTGGCGCAAGCCCCAATAAAGGTGCCAGGTATAAAGCCTAGCCAGCGCTGCTTGGCCTGTATGCACATTAAAAACGCCACGATGCCCGTTATGACATAGCCCAAAAATTGCGGCACTAACGGGCTGCCATGGATAATCACCAGCGCCCAAAATACCCCACTGGCAACGCTAAATAAGCTCAGCAACAGGCCACGAACCCCGCCTTGTGGGCAGGCAAAATAGGCGGTGCAGCCTAAAAAACCTGCCCAGCTCAGTAGGCCAAAACTAAATGCTAGCCATCCCCATAATCCAGAAAGAACGCCCGTGGTGATGGCAATCATAAGCAGTGCATTCATTGCAAATAGTCAAAAATTAAAGAGGCCGAAGTGTAGCGGATTTTGGCATTTATTCTTTGATAATGATCTAGCTCGCTTTACGCTGTGCTCTGGCATTTTTGCTAATCGTTTTCCACTGGGAGAGCTGAGCGCGTTTTTGCAAGACTGTCATGGTTTCCCGGCTGAACTCCCTTAGTAGTTTATGAAAGCTTTTTAGCCGATCGGGGCTAATGTGGGCGCGTACTGCACAATCTGGTTCGTCCTTGTGTTGACAATCCCTATAGCGGCAATCTACCGCCAGTGTAGTGATATCGGCAAACGCGGCGTAAATCCCTGCTTCATCACTGTCTAGCTGTAGCGTGCGCAAACCCGGCGTATCAATAATGCACACGTCATTTTGGCAAAGATGCAGGCTGCGTGAGGTGGTGGTGTGGCGGCCACGGCTATCATCTAGCCGCACCGCGCCGGTATTTTGTACTGCGGTACTGAGCAGGGTATTGGTCAGCGTACTTTTTCCCGCCCCGGATGAGCCAAGTAACACCACCGTTTGCCCCGCCGCTAGCCAAGGATGAAGCGCCTCTCTGGCCTTATCCGCTCGGCCATCGATAGCAAGTAGGCCAAGATGCGCCGGTAAGTGGCTGCGGGCTTGGGCTATTTTTTCTGCGGCTTGTGCCGAGCAATCCGCCTTAGTAAGTACCAAGAGCGGGGTGACTTCGTTAGCTAGGGTGAGGGTGAGATAGCGATCTAAGCGGCGCAGATTAAAATCGTGATCTAGGCCCATTACCAGCAGCGCTACATCAATATTGGCGACTAAGGCTTGCCGATGTCCCTCACTATTGCGGCGGCACAGGCGGTTTTTTGCGGGCAGGATCTGGGTGATGCGTGCGTCGGCACTTTGAAATAGTACCCAATCACCCACCGCTAGCGTTGCGCCACTTGCATGTAATTGCTGCTGCAGTGCAGGTAGTAATTGAGTGGATATTTTATGCTGGCCATCGTGTAGCTGTAGATGATCGCGTTGAATATTAATCACGCGGCCAAGTTGCTGCTGTGGCTGGGGCGTTAAGTTGCTGAGGGTTTGTAAAACGTGCGAATCAAAACCAATAGCACGTAATTGTGCAATATCGATGTTTTCTATCAAGATATAGATATCCAAAAGACGAGATAAGGGCGCGAGTGCTTGCGGGCAAGACGCGGTATTGGTCGGATATCTACAAAAGGATAGAGTTGCTAGCTGATCAGAATCCGACCGTAAGGAAAATAGGCGCAAATGTTTTCATGGCGTTTCCTTAGTCGATGGATGGAAGCTGCAATTTAAGCGTTTAGACTGGTGTGGTCAACAATACTGGGGAAAGCTGTTGCAAACATCATGAAAGCTAGAAATATTGAATGATGCTGGCGCTTATTGTTGTGAGCTAGGGGCAGCACAAAAGGTGGGGATGCCACCCACCTTTTGATACTTAGCTTTGTGCCATTCTGGTTTTTGCCAGCGGTGGATTTTTGGCGAAGTAGCGTTTAATGCCTTTATGCAGCGCGCTGGCCATTTTTTGTTGATAGGCTTCGTCGATCAGCTTTTGTTCTTCTTGCGGGTTTGAAATAAATGCGGTTTCAACTAGGATTGACGGGATGTCCGGTGCTTTAAGTACGGCAAAGCCCGCCAGCTCAACGTTTTGTTTATGTAGGCGGTTGATGCTGCCCAGCTCACCTAGCATAGATTTTGCTAGCTTCATGCTGTCGTTATTAGTGGCCGTTTGGGTTAAGTCCATCAAGGTGTGTGCTAAGGCCTTGTCTTTTATATCGAATTTTACCCCACCAATTAAGTCGGCGTCGTTCTGGGTTTGCGCTAGCCAGCGTGCTGCCGTGCTACTAGCGCCTTTTTCAGAAAGCATAAACACCGATGAGCCATTTGCGTCGGGCCGAGTAAAGGCGTCGGCGTGGATGGAGACAAATAAATCAGCCTGCACGGCGCGGGCTTTTTTAACCCGCACGCCAAGCGGCACAAAAAAATCGCCGTCGCGGGTGAGCACCACGCGTATATTTGGCTCGTTCTCTAATAAGGCTTTGAGCTTTTTAGCAATGGCGAGCACCACGGTTTTTTCATGGTTGCCCCCTGGCCCCACGGCGCCTGGGTCTTCGCCGCCGTGGCCAGGATCGAGCACGACGGTAATCAGCCGGTCTACCTTCATCTTGCTGCGATCCACGCTGCCGTCTTTATTTTCTGGCTCAGGCTTAGTTGCCGCCGGTGGTGGAGTAGGCGGTGCAGGTTTGCTATCTGAATTTTGATCGTCCAAAAACGCCAAGAGCGGGTCATTTTGTGATGCAGGGTAGAGATCAATCACTAAGCGATGCTTGTATTCCCCAACCGGATTGAGGGTAAAAATCTGCGGTTTGATTTCTGCTTTTAAATCTAAGACTAAGCGCACCGTGCCGGGTTTATTGCGCGCTGCACGTAGCTGCTGAATATAGGGATCATCGCCGCCCACTTTGCTAGATAGGCTTTGCAATTCGTTATTGATATCAATGCCTTCCAAATCAACGACCAAGCGCTCAGGGTCCTTAAGCGAAAACTGCTTAAAGGTGAGGGCAACGGTTGATTCGATGGTGACACGGGTATAAGCCTGAGCCGGCCAAACCCGCACCGCCACCACACTGGCAGCAGGCGCTGCAAAACCTAGCGGGGTAACCGCCAGCAGCAGGCTGGCGCTCGCACCACGTAAGATATCGCGGCGGTTTAAGCTGGGCATTGCTAAATCTAAGGGTAAAGACGATTGAGGCATGTTCGGCCTTGCTCACTAAATGCTTGGATATGGGCCAGACGGCCGTCGTGTTCGGGCGTTAAAGTAATGATCCAATCAGGGATTGGCAAGAGACCTTCGGCCTTGTCTGCCCATTCGATCAGGCAGATGGATTGGGCATTAAAGTAGTCTCTAAAGCCAGCATCTTCCCATTCGCTGGCATCATTAAATCTATACAAATCAAAGTGATATAAGTATAAGTTAGAAACAGTATAAGGTTCAACTAGCGTATAGGTGGGGCTTTTTACTCGGCCAGCAAAACCAAGCCCGCGCAATAGGCCACGGCTAAGGGTAGTTTTACCAGCGCCTAAATTACCTTCTAAAAAAATCACCATGGCGGGCGTAACACTTAAGGCTAAACGTGCACCCAATGCCAGTGTGGTTTCCTCATCCGGCAAAAAGCAGCTGAAGTCGGTATCATTATGCATATGGCTCTACATTGATTAGATTATTAAAAAACTGCCGTATATCGGCTTAAGCGATGCACCCGCGTGGGCAAGCTAATCCTCTTTGCTCGCCCTTTATATTTATTAAGTTGATTATGACGATATTGCAGCAATCTTTAGATTACCAAGCGCTTGCCCAGCAAATTAAAGCGTGGGCGCAAGAATTGGGCTTTGCCCGTGCCGGCATCACTGGGATTGATTTAAGCCACGCCGAAGCGGGTTTACAAGAATGGCTAGATGCAGGCTTTCATGGCGAGATGGATTATATGGCAAGGCACGGTATGAAACGTGCTAGACCTCACGAATTACACCCCGGCACTATTTCACTTATTTCTGTTTTCTTGCCTTATTTGCCACCAGGTGCCGCTAATTCGGAAGCTATTTTACTCGATTCCAATAAAGCATACCTTTCTCGTTACGCGTTAGGGCGGGATTATCACAAGGTTTTAAAAGGACGTTTACAGCAGTTGGCTGATAAATTGGCCGCAGAAATCGGCCCATTTGGGCATCGGGTATTTGTTGATTCTGCACCTGTGCTAGAGGTAGAAATTGCAAAGCAAGCTGGCCAAGGTTGGCGGGGTAAACATACTCTATTAATTAACCGTGATTACGGCTCTTATTTTTTTATTGGTGAATTATTTACTGATTTACCGCTACCACCCGATCCACCCCAAGTGGAAGAGCACTGTGGGCGCTGCACGCGCTGCATCACCGCTTGCCCAACTGGCGCGATTGTTGCGCCCTATAAAGTGGATGCGCGGCGCTGTATTTCGTATTTAACTATTGAATTAAAAGGCAGCATCCCCGAAGAATTCCGCCCCATGCTGGGTAATCGCGTATATGGCTGCGATGATTGCCAAATGGTTTGTCCGTGGAATCGCTTTGCGGTAGACGCAAAAGAGAGCGATTTTTATGTGCGCCACGGCCTAGATGACGTTACGCTGGTGGAGCTATTTGCCTGGAGCGAGGCAGATTTCAAGCAAAAAATGGCTGGCAGCGCAATTTACCGCATCGGTTACGAGCAGTGGCTTAGAAATATGGCCGTAGGCCTAGGTAACGCGCCTAGCTCATCCGAAGTGATTGCTGCTCTGACTAGCCGGCAAGATGACGCAAGTGCTTTAGTCAGAGAACATGTGGGCTGGGCTTTGCAGCAGCACGGCATTGATTGACCTTATTTATGGCTTGGTTTGGGAATGTGTAGGGCGGGTGCAACCCAATCCTATCAACTTAGGCACACCATGTAGGGTGGGCAAGGTGGTTTATCTTGCCTACGCGGATGCACACAGCGTGGGCAAAAAACGCGCCCACCCTACACATTTTACAAGTCTTTAAGTTGATAGGATTGGGGTGAAACCCGCGAGCGATGTTAAAAAAACGCGGGTTGCACCCGTCCTACGATATTTATAATGAGATTGAGCAAGCGGTATCACTTAAATGCATTGATTTTTTTAAGTATTTCTAATCCCTGTTGCTCTTCCTTGCCCCCCGCAGCGATGCAGTTTTCAATTCCGCCATTTTCTAGCCATTTATTTTTACCATCTTGCTGATAAAAAGAGACGTATTTACACTCTTTAATCACCTGATTTAAACCATTTTTAGCGGTGTAATTCACTTTAATAATCATCGCCTTATCAGCGAGTTTACTTTGCCAAATGACATTGCCATTAATCAACACAAAGCTTTTAGGGTTCTTTAACGTGGTTTTGATGATTTCACTTGCATCATCCACTTCGGAAGAGCCACAAGCCGATAAAAATAACAGTAAAAACAGCGTGGTATATTTCATGGGGATTTTTTCTATTTCAATGAATAAATATTATTTTAACCAAAGCGCTAAGCTTCGTTAGCGCTTTGATTTTAACAGGGGATGCCTTACTAGGGGGCTTAATTACATCGATTGATTTACCTTGCTAGGGCTGGTAAAACGCAGCGTTTTTAGCCGTTGTGCAGACGGGTTCGAGTATAATCCTGGCATTAAGGCGGCCTCAAAAAAACTATATTTCTAAATAAGATCAGGCGAGTATTAAAAAATTGGCGCTGTATCTGTTTGATATATAAAGATTTTTTTAATGCGTAACGCAGTATGATGAGATTAGATGGGTTTTTCGAGGTTTCCTAAGCTTAATAAACGGGGGCTTAATCAAATAGGCGCTTAGACTAAGCACCAGCACTTGCCCCTTGTTTAAATCAAAGGATTCATAAATGGCTATTCGCTCAATTCTAAAAATGGGGCATCCCCTGCTACAGGCGCACGCTTTGCCAGTGGAGGCGTTTGATACGCCAGAGCTGCATGCCTTACTGGTGGATATGTTCGATACCATGCACGATAGCGGTGGAGTAGGCATTGCTGCGCCGCAGATTGGCGTAAGCCTACAAGTGGTGATTTTTGGCTTTGATGCCAGCTCCCGTTATCCCGATGAGGCCGCAGTGCCGATGACCGTGCTGATCAACCCTGTGCTTACGCCACTGAGCGATGATGTAGCAGAAGGCTGGGAAGGCTGCTTATCTGTGCCAGGTTTACGCGGAGAAGTGCCACGGTTTACCCAGCTACGCTATCAAGGTTTTGATATCTATGGGCAGGCCATTGATCGCAGCGTGAGCGGCTTTCATGCCCGCGTAGTGCAGCATGAATGCGATCATTTAAATGGCATTTTATATCCACAGCGCATCCGTGATTTAAGTCATTTTGGCTATACGGATACGCTGTTCCCTGAGTTGGAAAAATAATTTATTAGGATTTGCTTGGCCATACCGATTTATTAATAAGTAAGGCCAGCAGCATGATGATGCCCCCAATTAATAAGCGGGGTAAATCTTGTTGCTGATGCCAAAATAATAAATTAATCACAATCCCCACGGGGATATGCATATTATTCATCGCACCTAACGTGCCTGCATCCACTTTACACGCGCCTTTATTCCACCAATAAAAGCCCAATGCGGATGAAATTAAGCCTAAAAATCCTAAGGTTGCGAATTCTTCAAGATGTTGCGGTAGTTTAGCTGGGTTACCAAAAATTAAATAAGACGGCAGTGCAATCAGTAGCGCGCCTAAAAAGAAATATCCGAAGCTGGCTGATTGCGGCTGTTGGTCAGGATAATGCTGGTTTAAATAGCGATAACCCACTTGTCCTGCAGCAAAGGTGATATTGGCCAATTGCAATAATAAAAATCCATTTAAGGCATTGGCATCAATTTGATTGTAGCGAATCACTAATGAGCCTAGTACTGCAATGAAAGCCGCAGATAGAGCGCGTGGATTAAAATGCCCTTGGCATAAATCATCGAGCAGAGTAATATAAATTGGCGTAAAAATGGTAAATAGCAATACCTCGGCTACGCTTAAAAATTGAAATGATCGATAAAGGCATAGATAGGTAATACCAAATTGCAAGGCTCCCGCAGCCATTGTGCCTAGCTTACGTAGCGTGCTAATGCCGGTCCAGCGGGTAAAGGGCAGAAATACCAGTCCAGCAATGGCAACTCGGCTTAGCACGGCAAAATCGCTATCCACATGGCCAGCTAGAAATACCCCAATCAAATTAAATGATAAGGCCCAAACCACTGTAATAAAGGCGAGATAAGGCAAGGCTAAAATCCAAATAATGGCTGGATGTGCATTTTAACGCTTGTTTGTTGATTTTTTGCGTGATGGCATATTTATCACATAAAAATGGTGCCTATCAACTTAAAGTTATGCCTTTGGAATGCTTGGTTTTTGTAGGGTGGGCAAAGGCGATTTATCTTGCCCACGCGGATGGTTATAAATAGTTAATCTTGATATGAAATGACCCAATACGGGCGGATAAGCATTCTAGGAAAATATCTGCTGTTGAAATGCGCATTTATACGGGTAATATCGCTGAAGTAATGATTACTTTAGCAAAGGAGGAGGAGGGTATGGATACTTTAGAGGTGGCAGAAATCAAAGCTCTTGTTCCTGCTAAAAACTATGAACTGTCTAAGCAGTTTTATCAGGATATTGGTTTTACTATGGCATCAGACGCTGGTGGTGTCGCCTATTTTTATATGGGAAGCAGCAGCTTTTTATTGCAAAATTTTTATGTAGAAGAGCATGCCAATCATTTTATGATGCATCTCTTGGTTAAAGATGTATTGGCGTGGCATGCTCATTTAAGTGCGCTAGATTTAGTAGGCAAGTATCAGGTGAAATTAACCGCTGTTGAAGTGCAGCCGTGGAAAATGCAAGATTTTGTGTTGATTGATCCAAGCGGGGTCTTGTGGCGAATTGGGCAAAATATTTAAACAGCACATCCCTGTTGTTTGAAAAGGGATGTGCTGTTTCTAGGCTAAAATCGTTGTGCTTAATCCGGCTGTTTAAATACTTTATATTGGAAATGCACCAATTCGTTTTAAAGTGGCCGATCCCATCATCGATAAATGCGTTTGCGGATCACCGTAGTATTGAATATTGCCTGAGCCTGCAACGCTGGCACTGAGTTGCTCTTTAGCGGCAACAATAACTTGGCCAGACCCCGCCATACTTAGCTTCACAATCTTGGCTTTTAATTGCATCGTATCAATTTGGCCAGAGCCGCCCATTGAAATCGTTAATATATTGACATTGCCTGCAGATTTAAATGATCCGCTGCCACCTAGCGAAACATCTAAATCGCTACTTTGTAGCTCTTGAACCTGTACGCTGCCCGAGCCGCCTAAGTTCACACTAACATTACTCACATCCAGCTTGCTTAGTTCTACTGCTCCTGAGCCTGCTGTATTAATGGTTAGTTTTTTAGCCGTGAGCGGTTTGGCATAAATAGAGCCAGAGCCTGCTAAGTTAATGCTCCTTAGCTCTTTGACGCGCACAATAATATTCAGTGTTTTGGTATTTAAATCAATGCGCTTGTGCCTAATTTTAAGCCCACCATTTTCTACAACGGTTTCAATGACGGGAATAATATTATCGTCACTTTCAATCGTAATACTTTCTTGATTACCTTGAATAATCTCTACGCGGCCAGTTGTTTCACTATCAATGCGATTAAATGCGGGCAGCATCCGTGTTTGTTTTTCTATATGGCCAGAGCCTTGGATGGTTTTAGTAAATAAAGAAAAAGCATAGGCTGGGTTAAGTTGGATAGTGCAGATCACGAGTACTAGAGCGGGTAGAAGACGTTTCATGCTTTTTCCTTACATTGTTAGTATGGATAATATGAGGTTTACAGTGTTAATTATGTCATCTAAGTAAGTAATGCATAAGGCTGTTGAGATGGTTTGCATAAATCAGGGCATAGTGTGTGTATTTTGCGGCACAGAACGCAGCCGCATAGATTCTTAAGTTATGCGGTACTGCTTGCGGTAGCTTTACTGCCGATATAGCGTATTCCTTGAGCGTGTTGGGTAAATGTCAGCTCAAATTCAGGGTGGTAATGCCATTGAAATGGGCAGAGCTGATCTTGGGAGTATAAATACTGCCAACCTTGCCCTTGTGTATTTCCTACCCACTCCCTTACTAGCATATTGATCCGTCCTTATAATTCGTGAGCTGATTGTAGAAGAAATACAGCCAGATCTGGAACTTTGCTGTAAAGAGATCGGGCAGAATGGTTTTATTTACAGGAGCAGTCAGATGATGTTTTTAAATGCGCAGGCTTTGTTATTTGACTGATGTTACGCAGCCCGCAGGTTTTGTAGTTCCACCAAGGCCTGCTGGGTTGCTTTGATATAGAGCTTGGCGCGTAGCGCAAAGTGGTTAGCTTTGTGCTTGATCTTTAAGCTTTCTAGCTTGAACACCGCGTAAATCG
>NZ_JANXSO010000017.1 GCF_025352645.1 Iodobacter sp.
CGATTTACGCGGTGTTCAAGCTAGAAAGCTTAAAGATCAAGCACAAAGCTAACCACTTTGCGCTACGCGCCAAGCTCTATATCAAAGCAACCCAGCAGGCCTTGGTGGAACTACAAAACCTGCGGGCTGCGTAACATCAGATCAATCACTACTTTGAACTTACCACTGCATAGGCCTCCCATGCTCAATACTCATTCCCCAGCCGAGCAGTTTCTGATCGATTTTCATAAAAAGTACCCTGGTATTACCTCGCAGTGTTTTCAAGCCTTAGCTACGATCTGGCGTTTTTATCCGCTGACGATTGCAGCCATTTTTATGACGAATACCTGAATGAGCTAAACACACTTTGCGCGGCGGATGGCAAGATAGAGTTTACTGACCACTTACGCAGAATAAGCGCCATTGCAAAATAAAAACCAACTCAAACAATACCTCGGCCACCATGCTCAATATCCACTACCGCCAGTTAGATATCGCTACCGATATAGCCGCCCTGCAAGCCTTGCTAGAAAGTGCGCCCGCTTACAGCTTGTTGGTCGAGGGGTATCTACCTCAAGCCACAGCCGCGATTGAGGCCATGCAAGCGCTGCCGCCTGACTCCAGCCCTGATAATAAATTTGTTTTTGGCTTTTATCTGAATGAGCGCCTGATTGGCTGCGCCGATTTGTGCCGTCACTACCCAGAAACAGGCATCGCCTATCTTGGTTTACTGTTATTTGACGAGTTATTCCAAGGCCAAGGCTTTGGTTCGATCGCCATGCAACAGCTAAAAAGCATCGCTCAAAGCTGGCAATGCCAACGCATCCGCATCGCCGTGATTGCCAACAACACCGCCGCTTTGGCCTTTTGGCAGCGCCAAGGATTTATTGAGCCATACAAAAAACCAACAACAGCTTACGCAGATGATGCAATCGTCATGGAGTGCGTGTAAATTATCCGCCTAGATTCTCAAGAGAAAAAAATGACTGTAAGCTTTGAAGCTTTTATCCAAACCGCTTGGGCAGATCATGGCGATCATCCTCAGGATGTTGCCAACCGCCTCGCTAACACGATGCCCGTACCTCAATCACCGGCGCAGACTTTAGCGCTGGCAAGGTTGATTTGCCATGTGTACGGCGAGCATTTAGCACGGTGGCGACAGGGCATTGATTTACTTAATACTTTGCCAGCCACAGACACCGTGGCCGCAGATGCAATTCGCCTAAATTGCGCCATTTTCAGCTATGCATCAGGCCAGAGCACGATACTAGCAACGCTCAGCGCCGCCGAGCAGGCCCATGTTTTAGCCAACACCAGCAGCATTTTCGCAGCGCAAGGCGCGATTGAGGGCGCGATTGAGCAATTCAGCCAAGCATTAACCATTGCAGAGCCGCTGCCCACCACCGTGCACCGTGCCCTAGCGATAGCGGGCAATGCATTGGCCTGTACGCTTGAAGAGATCCGACCGCGTCATGCCGCAGAAACCAACGCGATGATTTTGGCGGCGCAAAGCGCACTAAAATATTGGCAGCTGACCGGCACATGGCTGGAAGTTGAGCGCGCCCATTACCGGCTTTGCCGCAGCTCATTACAAGCCGAGCACGCCGATGCTGCCTTAAGCAGTGCGCAGAACTGCCTAGATGTTTGCCTGCAAAACAACGCCCCCGCTTTCGAGTTGTTTTTTGCCCACGCCATCTTGGCTATTGCACAAAGTAAGCGAGGCAACAGCGAGGCTTTCACTCGCAACCATCAAGCGGCCTGTACATTCTTTGAACAGCTGCCCGCAAACGAGCAGCCGTGGTGTGATGCAGAGCTAAAAGAGCTGGGCGAGCTGAATGACAAATACATTTGTTTATCACTCAGCGTGAGCGCAGGCGCCCACGCTACATAAAAAAAATACACACTTTGGAGCCACCATGCGCCTCGCCCTTGTTTCTGATATCCACGGCAATTTGCCGGCCCTTGAAGCGGTAGTCAAAGATATGCAAGGCCGTGGCGTGGATGCGGTGATTAATCTGGGGGATAGCCTGTCTGGCCCCTTGATGCCATTAGAAACGGCACAATTTTTAATGGCGCAAAATTGGGTTCATTTAGCCGGCAATCACGAGCGCCAGCTACTGGCGTCAGCAGCCAAAGGGCTTTCTGATGAATTTGCTTACTCGCAATTGGGGGAGGTTGAATTAGCATGGCTGGCCACACTCCAGCCTTGCCAAGCTTATTCCCCAGAAATACTGCTTTGCCACGGCACGCCAAACAGCGATAGCATATTTGCTTGAAACGCTGGCGGATGGCCAAATGAGGATGGCAACGGCTGCAGAAATCCGAAGCCGTCTTGGCGAGCAAAGCGCCGAGCTGATTGCCTGTGCCCATACGCATATCCCCAGATCCATCAGAACCATCAACGGGCAACTGATCGTCAACCCTGGCAGCGTTGGCCTACCCGCTTATGAAGATAGCCAGCCTTTTTATCATCAAGTAGAAAACGGCAGCCCCGACGCCCGCTACGCCATCGTTGAGCAGCAAAAAAACAACTGGCAAAGCCTGTTAATCAGTGTGGCTTACAAACACAAAGCCATGGCAAAACTTGCACAGGCAAGAGGCAGAGCGGACTGGTCTAGCGCGTTAATGTCAGGATATATGCCGTGACCAGCAGGCTGAACATATTTTAAGAATCACAAGCCAAATGATAACCCCTTGCTAAATATCTCTTAACAGGAGTTTTTATGAGTATCGCTCTTATTCAAAAATATATTACTGCTTATAATCAATTTGATATCGAGCAAATGATTCAGCTGATCCATCCTGACATTGTTTTTACAAATATTTCCAATGGAGCAACCACCGCACAAGCCGTCGGGATTGATGCTTTTCAGGAAATGGCGCTTCAAGCTGCGGGGATGTTTATATCTCGGGCACAAACCATACAAAGCACTAGCCAATCCGCAGAACTGATTCTGGTGAACATTCATTATCAAGCCGTTTTAGCCAATGGACTAAAAGCCGGTGAAAAACTTTCATTGCAAGGAAAATCTGAGTTTGAATTTAAAGACAATAAAATATTTAGACTAACTGATATTAGTTAGCGCCTAGATTTTATACTGCATACGTGGGCAAAAATGCTTACCTACCCTACACAAACTCAGCACTCAGCCTAGTAGATAACCATGCCACAAGTCATCAGGCCCGCCCTGCCCGCCGATGCCGCAGCCATTGGGCAAATTCGCGTTGCGGCTTGGCAGGCAGCTTACACTCCCTTTATGCCTGCTGATTATTTAGCCGTACTGAACCCCGCTGCAAATATAGAATCACTAAGACTAAAGCTGGAGAATCTTTCGCCGCACTTTTATCTAGCGCTAATTGAAGAAGCGCAAGAGGTGGCAGGGTTTTATCTATTAGGCACGCCACGTTTTGAATGCCCAAGCCATAGCGCTGAGCTTTGGGCACTGAATATTGCCCCACACGCTTGGCGCAAGGGGATTGGTAAGCGGCTGGTGATGGATGCTATTGCTAGCGCTCGGCGTTTTTCTTACCAAAATATTGTGCTTTGGTGCATTGCAGGTAATCTAGGCGCACGCCAGCTTTATGAGCAATGTGGCTTTCGTGTAAACGGGCAGCAAAAAACCGACAGCCAACTTACTGGTCACCCCCTGCATGAAGTTTGCTATGCGCTCACCCTCCATTTTTAGGCTGCCATTCTTACAATCGCCACGCAATCTTCCAGCGTTAGCTTGGCGCGCTCACCCAAGGGAAAAGACTTATGCTTAGGCAAAAGCTCCCCCACTGCCTGCGCCACTTCATTGGCATTTAGCCCGTAGCTCGCTAAATGCGTTGGCAGCCCCATGCGCTCAAAAAAATCAACCGTGGCATCGATGGCCGCATGCGCCACTTCTATATCGCCTCCCACCAAGCCCCAAACACGGCGGCCATATTGCGCCAGCTTTAGCAACTTATCGTCAAAGCAATAACGCAGCAAGCTTGGCAAAATCACCGCCAGCGTTTGCGCATGATCTAGCTTATACAAGGCAGTTAGCTCGTGGCCGATCGCATGGCTTACCCAATCTTGCGGCTGGCCAGCGCCAACCAAGCCAAATAGCGCCTGATTAGCACACCACATAAAATTAGCGCGCGCATCCAGATCATTTGAATCTGCCAGCGTACGCGGCCCCACTTCGATTAAGGTAGACAGCAGGCCTTCGGCGTAGCGATCTTGCAAACGTGCCTCAGCAGGAAAAGTGAGGTATTGCTCTGTAGTATGGATAAAGGCATCCACCACGCCATTACCCACTTGACGCGCTGGCAAGCTACACGTCAGTAGCGGGTCGAGCACCGCAAAGCGCGGGAAAACCAGCGCATTTTTAAATGACATTTTATCTTGCGTTGCACGGCGTGAAATCACCGAGGCAAAATTACTCTCTGCGCCTGTAGCGGGTAAGGTGAGCACCACGCCAATCGGCAGCGCATCGTGCAGCTTGGTTCGATTGCCAACGATGAGCCAAGGATCAATCCCAGAATCTAGCCGCGCTGCCGCCGCAATAAACTTGGCCCCATCCACCACCGAGCCACCACCCACGGCCAAAACCCAATCCACTGATGCGGATTTGGCTAGCGCTACCGCACGCAGCAGCGTTTCGTACTCTGGGTTGGCTTCTACCCCTGCAAACTCAAACACTTCACGCCCTACTAAAGCCGCCAACAGCGCTGGGTAAGTACCATTCGCTTTAATACTACCGCCGCCATAGACCAGTAATACCCGCGCACCGTGAGGGATTTCAAGGGCAAGCTGCGCCAGCTGCCCCTGCCCAAAGTGAATACGTGTTGGTGCGTAAAAGCTAAAATTTTGCATGATTTCCTCCTCTAACAAGGTGTAAGCTTACGCCGATTTACACGTAAAAGGATGACGTCGCTGCAATACCGCAAGCAAGGCATAGCGTTGATCTGAGCATGATATTTTCAAGTGCAATTAAGGTGGGTAAACTTCGCGGCTTAGCAAACAGCCTCAAGGCCTTTAAGATGTCACTCAAAGCAACTTGGTATCAAGATAAACTCAAGAAAAAAGCCAAACGCGGCTTTAATGGCTATCCCATTGCAACGGTTACTTTTTATGGCCCTAATAATCAATTAGCCAATAAAATAGCGGTCGGCATTATTGTAGAAGAAGAAGGCGAAGTGACTGCGCTGCAAAAGTGGTTTGCTGATGACGGCGATATTCGTAAGGATGCCAAGGCGATGACCGAAATGCTGGCTTTTATCGCCCAGCATAGCGTGATGTCTGTGATTTCCCCAGAGCGTATTTTGGGCTGCCCGCATGAAGAAGGCACGGATTATCCGGTAGGTGAAGCCTGCCCAAAATGTGCTTATTGGGCAAACCGAGATCGCTTTACAGGCCAGTTAATTACAACAAACTAAGGCAGGTAAAACCCAATTCTATCAAATTAAGGATATGTAGAATTTGTAGGGTGGGCACGTATTTTGCCCACGTTGTACATCCGCGATGGCACCCTACATAATGGTAATTCAAGCCTCACAAGCCCATTTGTTTTTGCCTAATCGCTAGCAAAGCTTGGTTTCTTAAGGTTTTTAATAAGTTTAGTTCTTTACCCGCAATTTTTAAATTTCCGGCCTTGGTTTTATCTGCATATAGCAATCCTATAGTACGTTTTTCTAGTACTAAGGGAAGAATAATAAAGGTTTGTGATGCTAATGCGGTGCGATACCAACTAGGGATGCGTGAGCGGATTGATTCAACATTAATGTCTTCAATAAAAATATCTGCGTTTCTTTCCATTGCCACTTGAAATACATCCACGGCTTTATCCAAATCAATTTGAAAGTGCGGGATAATGTCGCCAATTTCTGCGCCAAAACCAAAGCGCCCCACAATTTTATTTTTCTTTGGGTCTCTGGTGGCAATCAATACGTGCTCAAAGCCCATACCGCGATACATGGTTTCTAAAATAATTTGCAAAACATCATTTAATTTAAAGGTGGTGACTAAGGTATTGGTAATATCTTGCACCCCTGCCGCTAATGCTTCTGCAGGGGGGATAATATGTTCATCCAATGCGGCAATATCTGCATCTAAATCAAATTGCCGAGTCATTAATTGGGCGCGATCAAGGGTATCCGCCACTAAAGGGGCATTTGGATTTTCGGTGAGCACCCCAGTGAGCTGGCGTAATTTATTGGCAAACTCACTATCACGCGTATCGACTCCTAAAATAGATAAATAGCCAAGATAAGCGCTTGCAGAGTCTTTTAATAAATCGCCTAATTCGCGTGCCGTCCACGCATAAACCGGCCTAATTCTTTTTTCCATTTCAATTAAAGCACGCTCTGCCGCAGCTTTGGGCATATAAGCCAAAGGCACTAGCCCTGCACCTAAATTGGCAAATAAGCGCAGCCTTTCGGTTTGATTTTGCGGTGCTTTAATACCACCTTCGGGTAAGGAGCGCATGCTGGCGGTGATCCGTTCAGGAAAATTCCAGCTATGCGCCACGCCTACGCCTAAATCTCTAAAACCCAAACCCAATACTTGCACCGATACAGTTTCTTCATGCCCGCCTGCTTGCACCCGTTTATTAATCTCAACATTTTCTTCATGAAAATAATAAACCGTCAGTAATTTACCCAGCGCGGTAAACATGCCGCAAATCAGCCCTTCTTCCACATCGCGTGCACCACTTTTTTTGCCCAACTCACGGGATAAAATTCCACCAAAAAATGCGCTTAATACCGCATCGCGCAAGGCAACGGCTTGCGATTTATTATGCATATGCTCAAATAGCAACAGGGTGATGGCTAAATTTCTTATGGTATCGAAGCCTAAAATCACAATGGCTCTAGAAATAGTGCTAATCGTGCCGCCAAAATGGCCATAACTAGCAGAATTAACAATTCGTAATAATTTATTGGTTAAAGAAAAGTCTTGCAAAATGACTTCTGATAGCACTTGCAAGCGCTCTGCATCGCCCTCGTTAATTTTATTAATCGCCGTAACCGCTTGCGATAGCGCAGGAAAATCGGCGGTGTGGCGCATGCGCCGTAGCAAAAAATCTAAGGTGCTATTACCGCTAGTATCAACGCCCTCTTGCAGATTTTGCCCACCCAGCCATTCGCGCAGCGCCAGCAACATAGAATGCGCATCGTGATAGCGCTCTTGCGGGTTTTTAAATAGGGCAACCATCACCAGATGATCGAGCTTTTCATCCACACTATCTTTAAGGCTAGATGGCGGCACAAAGGGCTCGTTGGCAATGCGGTGCAAGATGGTAAATACCGATTCGCCCTCGGCGGCGGTATGGCCAGTCAGCATTTGATAAAGCGTCATTCCTACCGCAAACACATCGGCTTCGGCATCAACAGGCTGGTTTTGCATCATTTCAGGGGCCATATAGCCCGCCGTGCCGATCATGCCGCCTGCTTCTTTGCTGCCGCGTTTAGCTGCAATACCAAAATCCATCAAGCGCGGGCGATTTTGCTCATCCAGCATCACATTATGCGGCTTAATATCACGGTGAATGAGCCCCTGCCCGTGGGCATAAGCCAGCCCCTCTAATACCCCGCAAATAACTTCTACTGCAGCTACTGGCGTCATCGCGCCATCACGGCTAATCAATTGGGCCAGCGTTTGGCCTTTGACATATTCAAACACCAAGCAGGGGTGGCCGTTATTAACCAGCGTGTCGTACAAGGCCACAATATTGGGGTGCTGCAGGCGGCTAACAATTTTAGCCTCATCGGCGGCAGTCACCGAGTGGCTATGTAATACCTTAATCGCCACAAGGCGATCCAACTGCGTATCATTCGCAAGATAAACCAAACCTTGCGCGCCCTGCCCTAATTCTTTGACAACTTTAAATCGACCTCCCGCAAATTCTTTCATAACGACGCTTTCCTTTTTCTTCTTAGCAATATAGCCTTACCACGCTTAAATTCGGAGCCTCCTGTCTTGTCTATATTAGAAATCATTGGTTTTATCGCATCTTTGCTGGGTATTTGGCTTGCCACACGCAGCCATGTGCTCACTTGGCCGCTGCAATTACTGGCCAGCTTACTGTACGTTTGGCTGTTTTTTGATGCACATTTGTTTGGCGAAAGCTTACTGCAATTCGTTTACGCCGCGCTTGCCCTTTATGGCTGGTGGGTTTGGAAAAAAAGCGCCTCCGATGCCTCTGTCGCCATCAGCAAGCTGACTCGCCGCGAATGGCTGATTATTGGAGGTGGCGGCACGCTGCTCACGCTTTTAGTGACTCGCTTTCAAGTACAGTTTTTACCCACCGATTTACCCTTGCTAGATTCTGGTATTTTTGTATTTGGCCTACTGGCACAGTGGATGCAGGCCCGCAAAAAAATAGAAAACTGGCCGTTCTGGATTGTGCTGGATCTAATCGCGGCTGGCGTTTATGCCTATAAGGGCCTGCACCTTACGGCAATTCTCTATGTGATTCTGACTGCCCTCGCAGTATCAGGCTGGATCAGTTGGCGAAAAGAGCTTGCCGCAGCATGAAAATTGCCATTGTTGGGCCAGAATCCTGCGGCAAATCCACCCTAGCGCGTGATCTAGCCGCAGCCCTAAACGCGCCGTGGGTGGCGGAATATGTACGCGAATATTTTGCCGCCAAAGGCACAAATGATTATGGCCTAGACGATATTATCCGCATCGCCCAAGGCCAGCTTGCCGCAGAAAACGCAGTGCCTGCGCCACTGCTGATCTGTGACACCACGGTGCTGGTATGCAAAATATGGGCGGAGGTGCGCTACGGCCACTGCCCCGCCGAGCTAACCGCCCTCTACCGCCCGCAAGACTATGCCTTACACCTACTCACCCGCCCTGACCTCCCGTGGGAGCCAGACCCTCTGCGAGAGAATCCAGACGATAGAGATTATTTATTTGATTTTTACGAAGCTGATTTAAAAGCCAGTGGCGCGAATTATGTGGTGGTGGAAGGAATCAGGGAGAGACGATTGGCTATAGCGATGAAGGCGGTTTTAGGGATGGGGTTAGAACACTAAGTACTAGGGCACAGAGGGCAAAGATATTTAAAATTTTTTGCCCTCTGCATTAAAAAGAACCTGATCGCCTCTTGCTCAATAACGCTAATGTAAATCGATTTATTACAGTTGCACCCTGTTTTTGCAGTTGTAAGGGCGGGTGCAACCCGCGAGCGATGCTAAAAAACGCGGGTTGCACCCGCCCTACGGTATTTATGATGCAGTAAGCAAAAGGCATAATCAGGAAAAAGAAACCACTTATAGGGCAAGTGCAGCCCCTAATGTCCAACCTCTAAATCCTTCTTCACCCCGAATGATCGAGGTACTTAGTTTTAATAATCGCGGTTGCCCAGCGATGACTCCCAGTGGCACATAAAACCCCGTACCGAGCTCTGCTATATAATGGCTAATCGAGTTACCTTTTATATATTTACTTAGATATAAAAACCCAAGAGGATAAACAGGGGTATCAAACACATAAAAACCTGTACTTTTATCCAGATCTATCTTAGCACTAACAATATCACTTCTTAGATCTTCTATCTGCGTTATGCCTTCATTTGTGTCTATCGTTTGCACAGAACGAAAATCAATCCCCATTAAGCTATTCACCTCGCCTTTAGTATATTTATAATAAACACCAACCGAAGGATTAACAGCCCAAGCATAACTGCTCATATATCCTCTATACGCTTTATCATCACTTTTAATATCAACTGTCATTTTAGATCGAGCAATAGCAAGTTCTGAATTAATAAAAAAAGACTGCAAAAAATCATACTGATAAGCAACAACTAAAGCCACACTGCAATTTTTAATATTAAACGTTGCGCCATCAGGAAATGATTCCCCTTTGTAATACTCTTTTTTTGCTCTTAAATATCCCAGCTTTAACCCTGTAAAAAGCATGCCTTCGCCTAATTTTATCGAATAAACGGGGATAGGTAACCGCACAATATTTATATCAAAATCTGATTCATCATTCATTACTGCAGGCTCAGAGAAATATCCTGCGCTAATACCCTCAGAAATAGCTAACTCAGTAGTAATCCCGTGCAATTCATTTAAAAAATTTTTATCAAGCTGTATTTCTGAATGTGCAGGTAAAATACAAAAAATGCATACAAGGATAGTTATTATTTTATCCATCTCTCTTCCTTTTTCACGATAGAAAATAAAAAACATCCAATGAAAATATAAATAAATTTTAAAAAACAAATACTAGATAAATTACAACACAACAAAATATGGCCAGACCCAACCTAGGATCAAGCTATGCTAACTTACTCCTAAGGCAGAGTCTGTAGGGTTTGCAATGGACTCAGTATAAAATAGTGGCACAGTGCGCATACACTATTGCCACCCATACAAGGTTCATGCCACTCAAAAACCTAAGTGTAAGCTACGCATCCTGCTTACAAACAAATAGCCAAATAGAATATGACAAGCGTACAATCCGCGCTTGATAATAATTCGTATTCCATAATGAAACTGCAATATCTAGCCTCCCTCCTTTGTTCGCTCTCCCTTTTTACCGCCTGCACCAGCGACTCTCAGCCAGAAATAAAAACCGGAATCTTACTTAAAACCGCGGGCGTTGATTACGATACGCGTAGCCAGCATGGCCGCACCACTGCCAATGGCGAGTATCAGTATGTAGACGGCGAGATGGTCACTTTTCATATTGGCTCGCTCGTACTTGGCCAGGTGGCAGCAGGCGCAATGATTACGCCGCTGACCCTCGCTAAAAACGAAGCCGATGCGCACAAAATCATGCAGCTTTTGCTGACACTAGATGAAGACGACGATGCCAATAATGGCATTCAAATTGCCGCCAGCGATGCGGCACGCTTTGCCAAAGAGCAAACCATACATTTAGCAAATATTGAAGCATTACTCGATGCCAACGGCGTAGCGCATACGCTGGTCAGCGCTGAATATGCTCGTCAGTTTTACAACCTTAGCATGCAGGCTATCAGTGGCAGCACGCCCACCCAGCGCTACACCCGTAAAGATGCAGACAGTGGTGCAACACTTAGCGATGAAGCCACTCGCGCAGGCTGCGTGGCCGATAGCCAAACCGGCTTAAGCTGGGAAGTTAAAACCACCGATGGTTTACGCGCAGCCAAACACCGCTACCTGCCTGCGATGGTGCGTGGCGCAATAAATGAAGGCCAGTGCGACCCAAGCTTAGAAGTCTGCACCCCTGCGGACTACAGCGAAAAAGTAAACGAAGCCAAATTATGCGGCTTTGATGATTGGCGCACCCCAACTGAGGCCGAGTTAAAAACCCTGCTCGATCCTTCCCAATACGATGCGGGCAAGCAGCTCGCCGCCATTGATCGCCGCGCATTCCCAGATGCTGAGCCTACTTTTTACTGGAGCGACACACTCAGAAAAGTGCATGGCTTTTTAGCGGTATGGTTTAACGACACGCATAAAACGCTCGATTCCACCTTGCTGGCCAAAGAGCGTTACGGTGCACTGCGTCTAGTTCGTGGAACAACTATTCCAGATGCACCAAGTAAAGAAGATCAAGCTGACCCGAACTATATTCCGCTGACGAATGAAGGCAAATTGCCCAAAATTGGCCAGCCTTACGCCTGCGTGGATATCAATGACAGGACTTTGCTGGCAAACAAGCAGAAAGCAGAAATCCGCCTACTTACCCCTTCAGATAAAAACGCACTCGCCAATCAAAGCCTCAGCCCAGAGCAAGTTAAAACACTGCTGACTGCCAGCAATACCGGAGCATGCGGCGTAAGTAACTGGCGCTTACCCACTAGTGCAGAAATGAGCAAAATCCTTACCATGGCACTGGATGCAGAAAACGCCGAGCTGCGACTAGCCATGCCCTACCTGGATAGCAAAGCCAGCTATTGGACCGGCACAGCAGACAAGCTCAGCAGTATTTCTGCCAACTCGCCTAGCGCCCAAAACCCTAGTACGGCACGTGTTGTACTGTTGTCCCAAACAGCCCGCCCCTTCTTTGAGCGTGTGCCAACTGGCCCAAACACTCGCCCAAGTGATGCTGAACTCGCCAGCTGGCGTGATCAGTATTCACGCTACCAAGCAGGCAGCAATATCCAGCCAAACTGGCCCACACCTACACTGGACGCCAGCACCAAGGAAGGCTTTGCCGATTTAGGCTTACTGCCCGCACCTAGTTTCCCCACCAACAATCCTTACTCGCCAGAAAAAGTAGCGCTGGGTGAAAAGCTCTTTGCTGATCCGCGTCTTTCACGGAATAACTTAATCTCTTGCGCCAGCTGCCACGACCCTAAAAATGGCTGGAGCGACCCGAAAGAATTATCCGAAGGCCATGTTGGCCAGCTGGGCAGCCGTAATGCGATGACCATCATCAACACCGCTTACGTCAAAGAATTATTCTGGGATGGGCGCGCCAAATCGCTAGAAGAACAAGCCAAAGGCCCAATCAGCAATCCGCTGGAAATGCACCAAAGCCTAAGCCAAACCGCGTATAAAATTGCCGCAGCGCCCGAATACGCCGCGCTCTTTACCGCAGCCTTTGGCGACAGCAGCATCGATGCCGGCCGCATTGCCAAGGCCATCGCCACTTTTGAGCGCACCATCACCAGCCAAGACAGCGAATTTGACCGCTTCTTAAAAGGTGATCGCAAAGCGCTAAGCAATGACGCGCTATGGGGATTGCAATTATTCCGCACCAAAGCGCGCTGCATTAATTGCCATAACACGCCTTTAATGTCGGATAACCAATACCACAGCAATGGCCTGCATTATTACGGCCGTGAATTAGAAGATTTAGGCCGTTATGAAGTGACTAAAAACCCAGCCGATATTGGAAAATTCCGCACCCCAATGCTGCGCGATATTATTTATAGCGGCAATTATATGCACAATGGCTTGTTCTCTATGGGCAATGGCGTCGGTGTATTAGCCATGTATAACGCAGGCATGGTGCAAACCTTGCCTACTGGCTTAGATAAATTCGACCCGAATTTCCCTAAAACCTCGCCAGAGATTAAATCGCTAGGCTTAAGTAAAAATGAAATCAATGCGCTATTCGAATTTATGAAAGCGATTTCTGCCGAGCCAAGAACAGGCCCTGCTACGGCAAAGGAATTGTTTCAGCGTTAAGCGAGCATTCTGGGCGCTTGCAGCATATTGCGGACGAATTGCAAATGCCTGATACCGCCCTATTTGCTTGGGACGCCCGTGGCCACGGCAAAAATAGCGGGCCACGTGGCTACAGCCCAAGCCTTGGCACCACCGTACGCGATCTGGATACATTTGTTCATTATCTTTGCCAAACTTATGGCTATGCAATGGAAGAAGTCATCGTGATTGCGCAAAGCGTAGGCGCGGTACTGGGATCGACATGGGTGCACGATTACGCCCCAAAAATCCGCGCACTGATTCTGGCGTCCCCCGCCTTTAAAGTGAAGCTTTACGTGCCTTTGGCAAGGCCTGGCCTGCGGCTGATGGAAAAGCTGCGCGGCAATTTTTATGTTAATTCTTATGTAAAAGCCAAGTTTTTGACGCATGATCCAGAACGCATTGCCTCTTACAATACCGATCCGCTGATTGCCCGCCCTATTTCAGTCAATATCCTACTAGGCCTCTACGACACGGCCGAGCGGATTATTGCCGATGCAGGTGCCATCCAAACCCCAACCCAGTTATTGATATCAGGTGCAGATTTTGTGGTGCACCAAGCGCCGCAGCGTACATTTTTTGAACGCCTTGGTAGTCCATGCAAAGAAATGCATACACTAGAGGGCTTTTATCACGATACCTTGGGCGAAAAAGATCGCGCCCAAGCCTTTACGCTGATTCGCAGCTTTATCCAGAAAGTTGAAGCGGGCGTGCCCAAAGTTGATTTAAGCCACGCAGACAAAAGCGGCTACACCGCCAATGAATATCAACAGCTGCAGCAAAATAGCTCGCCCTTTACCCTAAAACACTGGCATTTTGCCTTAACCCGCTTATCTCTTGCTACCGTAGGCAAGCTTTCTGATGGGATTCGGCTAGGTTGGGAAACTGGTTTTGATTCTGGCAGCACCTTAGATTATGTGTATAAAAACCAAACCTCTGGGCGGTCCCCACTGGGCCGCTTTGGTGATCGCACCTACCTAGATAGCGTAGGCTGGAAAGGCATACGCCAGCGCAAGGTAAACCTTGAAGAATTAATTGGCGCAGCCATCAAATCACTCACAGAAAGCAAGCAAAGCGTAAAGATTGTGGATATCGCCGCAGGGCATGGCCGCTATATTCTGGATGCTGTTGCTGGCCATCAGATCGACCGCGTTTTATTACGTGATTACAGCACTATCAATGTAGAGGCGGGCAAAGCGCTGATCAAAGAAAAAGGATTAGCGCATCTGGCTGATTTTCAGCAGGGCGATGCTTTTGATCAAGCCAGTTTAGCCAACCTTTCCCCTGCCCCCACGCTGGCCGTAGTATCCGGCCTTTATGAGTTATTCCCTGATAACGCCCCCATCAAAGCATCACTGGCTGGTCTTGCTGAGGCGGTACCCGAAGGTGGTTTTCTGGTTTACACCAATCAACCTTGGCACCCGCAGCTTGAGCTCATCGCCCGCACGCTGACCAGTCATAGAAGCGGGGCGGATTGGATTATGCGCCGCCGTACTCAATACGAAATGGATCAGTTAGTTGAGCAAGCTGGCTTTGAAAAAATCACCCAACGCATTGATGAATGGGGCATTTTTACGGTGAGCTTAGCGCGTCGAGTTGGAAAAACCACCCACTCTGCGCAAGCAAATAGCGAGACGACTCAGGCATGACGGCTCATCTGCCCGCACAACGCCCGTGGCGGCTCGCCCTTTTGTGGTTAGTGCTGCTGGGGCCAGGTTTTTTTATTTTTTATGGCGCGGCTAATCACTACGCCGCGTCCTTGCCTCTAGCTGAAGTTGGAAATATCGCCATGGCTTGGGAGCGGCAGATCCCGCTCTGGCCCTGGACTATCGTGCCTTACTGGAGCATCGATCTGCTCTATGGCATTTCTCTATTTATATGCGCCAGCCGTGGCGAGCTCAATACCCACGCCAAGCGTCTCTTAGCCACATCACTACTCTCTTGCTTATTCTTTGTGTTGTTCCCGATGCGTTTTAGCTTTGAGCGCCCTGAGCTTGATGGTGCTTTCGGCCAGTTGTTTACGCTTTTAATGGGCTTTGACAAGCCTTTCAATCAAGCACCATCGCTGCATATCGGCCTGCTTACCGTGCTATGGCTGCGCTATTACGCCCATACTCCTGCACGCTGGCAGCCTTTGCTGCACGTTTGGTTTGCCCTGATTGGACTATCCGTACTGACCACTTGGCAACATCATTTTTGGGATGTGCCCAGCGGGTTTTTACTCGGGTTTGTAGTCTGCTATTTATTGCCAACGCCTGGTGTGAGTTTGTTTTTAGCTGTGAATACGCCACGGCAAAGCACGCCCAAACTGGCCTTGCGCTATTTAGCAAGTGCATTGTTTTTGTCATTCATCATTGCTTACCTGCAAGGCTGGGCTTGGCTACTGCTTTGGCCAGTCACTTCCTTGCTGATCCTTACCGCCGCCTACCTAGGGCTAGGGCCTAGGGTCATGCAAAAAGATCGCGGACAAAGACGTTTTGCAGCACAAGCCTTACTTTGGCCCTACTCTTTTGTCATGCAACTGGTGCACCACTATTTATTAAAATCGCTGGCCGGTGCTGAAGAAATTAGCCAAGGCGTATGGCTAGGGCCGATCAGCGC
This sequence comes from Iodobacter sp., assembly GCF_025352645.1. Classification (GTDB taxonomy): domain Bacteria; phylum Pseudomonadota; class Gammaproteobacteria; order Burkholderiales; family Chitinibacteraceae; genus Iodobacter. The sequence goes on from NZ_JANXSO010000017.1 coordinate 15,709, forward strand.
AGCGACAGACCCACGCTTTAAATCTGTACTCGATCTTGCTGCAGAATACGATAGGCAAGCACCATCAACGGTGATTTATCATTCATGCCCGCTGTTAGATTTACAGCTACCCGATCAGCAAACCTTGCAGCACTGCGTACGCACACTGCAATCCATGCCTCAGCCGGTATTGGTTCACTGCGCTCTTGGCCTAACTCGAAGCGCAGCCGTAGTATTGGCTTGGCTGGTAGTGAGCCAGCAAGCAAAAGACATCAATGAAGCGCGGGAAATACTCCAAAAAAAACGTAGTAAATTTATATTAAGCGAGACGCAACTCAATCAATTAGCCCAGCTTTGTGATGGCATAAAATGAAAGATGAAGAATCGCTATTTTTTAAATTGAGTGGGGCAACGCTTGCTTCTTGCAAAATCCTAGTGTGGCCCACGCCATTTTTATTTTTAATCAGCTATTGGCTGGCTGCCAGCCATATCCTCAACAAAGTAGAAATAGGGCTACTGATGGCTAGCAGCCTAAGCGCTGCGATTCAATATTATTTTTACTGGCGTATCACACTAGATGAAAAATTATTAACTCAGCTGCAAAGTGAAACTGATTTGCTACAGCTCGATCAAGCATTACATAGCCTATTTGGCAAAAACACCCCGCCGCGTGCTTTAGCATTACGCATGTTGGGCATTAAAAAGCTGATACGTCATTATTTAATCAGCACCTTTTACTCATGGCTAAGCTGGTTTGTTTTATTAGGATTATTAATCAGCTGATTTTGTACAACAGATTCTCAGCAAACCCGTGCTCTAATGAAGCAGATAAGCCTGCTGCGTGTTATGGTAAAAAATCCCTGTGAGTAAAGGATTATGGGCAATGTCTGATATTTACCCAAATCAATTAACCGACGGCCATAATGAGCGGCAATTGGCGTTGCAATCTTTATTTCGTACTTTAGAAGACCATTCCGAAGGCACGGTGATTGTGGATGAGCAATGCAAAATTGTTTGGATTAATGCCCGCTACGCCGATCGCTTTGGCTTTAAAGACCCCGCTAACGCCATTGGCAAAGCCGTAGAAGAAGTCATCCCTAATAGCCAATTACGGGAAGTATTACGCACCGGCCAACCTATTTTATTAGATTTAATGGAAACGGCAGAAAGAACGCTGGTAGTGACTCGGCTGCCATTAAAAGATCAACAAGGCCAACTAATTGGTGCAATTGGCTTTGCTTTATTTGATGAAATTCAATCGCTAGCACCGCTAGTAGCCAAGTTTTCTAGCCTGCAAAAAGAATTAGCGGTAGCACATGAATCGCTGGCACAAGCCCGCCGTGCTAAGTATTCATTTGCCCATTTTATTGGCGAATGCGATAGCGTTCGGGAGCTAAAGCGCCAAGCCAGCCGCGCGGCGCAAAGAGACGCCCCTATTTTATTATTGGGTGAAACCGGCACAGGTAAAGAGGTACTGGCGCACGCGATTCATGCCGCCTCCCCGCGTGCGCACAAGCCCTTGGTTACGCTGAATATGGCGGCCATTCCAGAAACGCTGCTCGAGGCCGAGCTATTTGGGGCAACGGCGGGTGCTTACACGGGGGCAGATAAAAAAGGGCGTATCGGTAAATTTCAACTCGCCCACGGCGGCACGCTATTTTTAGATGAAATCGGCGATATGCCGCCTGCCTTACAGGTCAAACTGCTCCGTGTCTTACAAGATAAAGAGTTTGAAGCGCTTGGCTCTAATCAAGTACAACGCGTCGACGTGCGCATCATCGCAGCGACCTCCGCCCCCTTGACCAGGCTCATTCAAGAAGGGCAGTTTAGAGCCGACCTGTTTTACCGGCTGAATGTGCTCACCATAGAATTACCACCGCTGCGGGCAAGGCAAAGTGATCTAGGCCTTTTAGCCGATGCCATTCTAAAAAAACTGGCCGCCAGCGGGCTGGGGCAACACCGCTTAGCGCCCTCGGCCATCGCCCTGCTTAGCCAATACCCTTGGCCTGGTAATGTGCGTGAGCTGCATAATATTTTAGAGCGCAGCCTGATGCTCAGTGATCGTGCCGTCTTACAAGCAGAAGATTTGCGCCCCCTCCTTTACCCAGCAGCTAGCCCAAGCCCCAACCCCGTACCCTTAAACCTAAACCATAACGACGCCATGCTCGCTTTTGAGCAGCAGCTCATTTCTGACGCACTAAAAAGTTGCGCTGGGCATATACCCAGCACCGCCGCCAAGCTAGGCATTGCCCGCGCTACACTGTATAAAAAAATCGCCAGCTTTAAAATGAGCCCCGCAAACTGAACAAGTAGCCTGCTGAGCTTAAAAAACCCGTCTCATTATCGAGAATAACATCCTAATAATGAGACGGGGCGATGGCTCACCAGACCCTTAGCTTTATTACATTTTGGTGCACGCCCCCTGCTGGCGTCGTCTCATTTTATAGACAACCCTCGGTCTAATCTATTCTCAAGCCGCATATTTGCTCAATTCTTATTGCTGGCACACATCATGCTTACTAATAGTCTTATAGGCTTAATGTACGGACTAGGCATTCCATCCTAAATAACAAGATAGACTTTCTAGCCAAGAAAGCACCCGTTAAAAATAGAGATCTACCTATTACAAACATTGAAACATCGTAGGGGGATGCAACCCGCATTTTTTAGCATCGCCCGCAGGTTGCTCTCTCTGCACTTTAAGATTTAACCCGCTGATTCACATCATGATTTTTTTGTTGGCGCATATGGGGTTGCACCCGCCCTGCCCATGCAAAAATAGAGTGCAATTCTAGACATCATCCCAAGGCCTTTTGTCTGTATTGAATTAAGCCTGTCATAAGGATAAATACAGTGAACGCAGACATCATTTTACAAACGCATGACTTATGCAAAGAGTTCAAAGGCTTTGCCGCCGTCAGCAATATCAATTTGCAAGTGGCGCGTGGCAGCATCCATGCCCTGATCGGCCCCAATGGCGCGGGCAAAACCACGGTATTTAACTTGCTGACCAAATTTTTAGCCCCCACTTCTGGGCGGGTGATTTTTGATGGCAAAGACATCAGCGCCACGGCCCCCGCAGAAGTGGCCATGCAAGGGCTGATTCGTTCTTTTCAAATTTCTGCTGTTTTCCCAAATATGAGCGCACTCGACAATATTCGCGTTGCGCTGCTGCGGATCAATGGCGGCGCACATCGGTTTTGGCGCTCTAAAAATGAATTAACTGCCTATAACGATCGCGCACTCTTACTGCTAGATGAAGTGGGCCTAGCGGAGTTTTCCCATGTATTAGCAGGGGAGCTGGCTTACGGCAGAAAGCGCGCCTTAGAAATTGCCACCACCTTAGCGCTGCAGCCCAAGCTAATGCTACTCGATGAGCCCACCCAAGGCATGGGCATAGAAGACGTAGAACGCGTCACCGCACTGATCAAACGCGCGGCAGTAGGGCGCACCATTTTGATGGTAGAGCACAACTTAAAAGTGGTTTCTACCTTAGCAGACAAAATCACCGTGTTAGCCCGTGGTCAGCATTTATCCGAAGGTGATTACGCCACTGTTTCTGCCGACCCAAAGGTCATGGAAGCCTATTTGGGCGTTAGCCCCGCAACGCCGATTCAGCCACAGGATGCTCTGCATGCTTAACCACGACGATCATACCGGTGAGATGTTGCGTGTAAGCGGCTTACACGCTTTTTATGGTGAATCGCATATTTTGCATGGCATTGATTTTGGGGTGCGCCGTGGCGAGCTCATTACCTTACTCGGCAGAAATGGCGCGGGCCGCAGCACCACACTCAAGGCGATTTTAGGCCTTACCGGCCAGCGGGCAGGCTCCATCATGGTGAATGGCCGTGAAGTAATCCGCATGCCCACCCATAAAATCGCCCACCTTGGTGTGGGCTGGTGCCCTGAAGAACGGGCGATTTTTGCAAGCCTAAATGTTGAAGAAAACCTCAACCTACCCCCCAAAGTGCGTAGCGATGGCATGAGTTTGGAAGAGATCTACACCCTATTCCCCAATCTATGGGAGCGCCGCAAAAGCCAAGGCACACGGCTATCTGGAGGCGAGCAGCAAATGCTGGCGATGGCGCGAATCTTACGCACCGGCGCGCGCCTTCTGCTACTGGATGAAATCACCGAAGGCCTCGCCCCTGTCATCGTAAAAAAACTCGGAGAAACCGTCACCCTATTAAAAGAGCGCGGCTACACCATTGTGTTAGTCGAGCAAAACTTCCACTTTGCCGCAGGCATTGCAGACCGCCACTACGTGATTGAGCACGGCCAAGTGATCGACGCCATCAGCGCCAATGAATTGTCATCCAGCACCGGGCGATTGAATCACTACCTAGGGGTTTAACAACAGCTCAAATGTAAGCGTAGGGTGGGCGCAAGCCGCATTTTTCAGCATTACTCGCGGGTTGCACCCGCCCTACGATATTGATGAGGCGTTTAAGCAAGAGACATGATCAGCACATGTTTTTATATATGTTTGCTCTCTGTGTCTACAGAGCTTTCGACCGCTTTTTTGAATTTCGCAGCCCCGCAAGATCATTGCCCAACCCTTACGGAGAACCATCCCATGCAAGCACGCTGTAAAACTCTAGTACTCGCTTTAGCCCTTGCCCTTCCAGCGCTTAGTTTGGCTGGGCCGCTTTCGGGAGATATGGTCAAGATCGGCATCTTGACAGATATGTCCGGCGTTTATGCCACGGTAGGCGGCAAAGGCTCGGTGATTGCTGCGCAAATGGCGATTGCTGATTTTGGTGGCAAAGTGCTGGGTAAGCCAATTGAGCTAGTCAGTGCCGATCACCAAAACAAAGCCGATATCGGCGTAGGTAAGGCACGGGAGTGGTTCGACACCGAAGGCGTAGATATGGTGAACGACTTACTGAATTCTGGCGTAGGCATTGCAGTCCAAAAACTAGGTACAGAGAAAAAACGCATCACCATCAATAATGGCGCAGGCTCCACCGCGCTCACCGGCAAAGAATGCGGCCCTTACGGTGTGCATTACGCCTATGACACTTATGCCCTCGCCAAAGGCACCGCTACCGCACTCATGAAGCAAGGCTTAGACAGCTGGTTCTTTTTACAGGCTGACTACGCCTTTGGTGCTGCATTGCAAGGCGACGCCAGCAAAATTGTAGCCGCCACGGGTGGCAAGGTACTGGGCACGGTAAAACACCCTCTTTCCTCTACCGATTTTTCTTCTTACTTACTGCAAGCACAAGACTCTAAAGCAAAGGTGGTTGGCCTGGCTAATGCGGGCGCTGATTTTGTAAACGCGGTCAAGCAAGCCAAAGAATTTGGCCTAAAGCAAACCATTGCGGGCCTCTTGGTCTTTGATAGCGATATCAAAGCGCTGGGCTTAAACGCCGCGCAAGGCATGAAATTTACCACCGCTTATTCATGGGAAATCAATCCAGAGATGGAAGCTTTTGGTAAGAAATTCTTTGCCAAAGCGGGCTTTATGCCCACCATGGATCATGCAGGGGTTTACTCCAGCACTCTGCACTATTTAAATGCGGTGAAAGCAGCAGGCACAGATGATGCCGATGCGGTAATGAAGAAAATGCGTGAAACCAAGGTGAATGACTTTTTCGCCAAAAATGGCGTAATCCGCGAAGACGGCCGCATGGTGCACGATATGTATCTGGTTGAAGTGATTAAACCTAGCGAATCCAAAGGTGCATGGGATCAGCTCAAACTCGTCGCCACCATCCCTGGCGACGTAGCCTTCAAGCCCCTGTCTGTTAGCGAATGCCCTTTGATAAAAAAATAACACACTGAAGCATTAAAACCCAAATCTTGAAACACAGAGGAAAAGAAGAACACAGAGGATCACGGAGAAAGGCAGCTCACACAAGAGCATGCCCTCTCTTCGCTTTATCTTGGGTTTCCTCCGTGAAACTCCGTGTTCTCTGCGTTCTCCGTGTTTCAAGGTTTGGGTTTACAGCACATTGATGAGCTTAGTCGCTAAGTAAAAATCACTTTCCGAGGTTTAAATGGATATCCCCCTGCAAGCCATTCTTTCTCAAGCCTTGCTTGGCCTAAATAACGGTGCTTTTTATGCCTTGCTGAGCCTTGGGCTGGCAGTTATTTTTGGCATGCTTAACGTCGTTAACTTTGCTCACGGCGCTTTTTATATGCTGGGGGCGTTTGTGGCTTTACTAGGATATGACCAATTAGGGCGCTGGCTTGGTGATGAAAGCATCCATATGTCGTTTTGGGCCGCGCTGATTATTGGCCCTATCGTGGTGGGCTTACTCGGCGTGTTGATCGAAAAAACCATGCTGCGCCGCCTGTATCAAGTTGATCACCTGTATGGGCTACTGCTGACCTTTGGCTTGGCACTGATTTTTGAAGGGGTACTGAGTAATTACTTCAACATGGCCGGCGAGCCTTACAACGCCAAACCAGAAATCCTAGAAGGCGCAATCAATCTGGGCTTTATGGTGTTTCCTAAATATCGGTTATTTTCGATTGTTCTCTCGCTCTCGGTCTGTTTTGGCGTGTGGTATTTAATCGAAAAAACCAAATTAGGCTCCCACCTCAGGGCAGGCACAGAAAATCCCGACGTAACCCGTGCGTTTGGGATTGACGTGCCCTCCTTACGCACTCTTACCTACTTTTTAGGCGTTGCTTTGGCTGGGCTTGCGGGTGTGGTGGCTGCGCCTATTTATTCAGTCAGCCCCAAGATGGGATCAGATTTAATCATCATCGTGTTTGCCGTGGTGGTGATTGGTGGCATGGGCTCCATCATGGGGGCCATCCTTACTGGCATTGCGCTGGGCTTATTAGAAGGCTTAGTCAAAGTGTTTTACCCACCGCTGGCCAATACCGTGATTTTTATTGTGATGGCGCTAGTCTTGCTCTGGCGCCCTTCTGGCCTATTTGGTAAGGAAAACTAATGAATGCGCCAGTGATTAAACTCGCCCCTGTAGCCGCGCTACAAACAAAGAAAAACCACTACACCCCGTGGATCATCGCCTTGGTACTGGCCTCAATCGCACCCTTTATGATTTACCCCATTTTTGCCATGGAGCTGATGTGCTTTGCCCTCTTTGCCTGTGCCTTTAATTTATTACTCGGCTTTGGTGGCTTACTGAGTTTTGGCCATGCGGCTTTTTTTGGCGGTGCGGCTTATCTGTGTGGGCATGCCATCAAAACCTGGGGACTAAGCCCTGAGCTAGGCATTCTTGTTGCCACCTTAGGCGCAGCGATTCTGGGCCTTGCCATTGGCAGCATCGCCATCCGCCGCCAAGGCATTTACTTTGCCATGGTGACGCTGGCTTTAGCGCAAATTGTGTTTTTTCTTTGTTTACAAATGCCTTTTACCGGCGGTGAAGATGGCTTGCAAGGTATCCCCAAAGGGCATTTATTTGGCTTAATTGATTTATCCGCCACCTTTAGCTTTGGCGGTCAACAGCTTCCCCTTGCGCTGTACTTTTTTGTACTGGCCGTGACTTTTGCAGGCTACTGGCTGATTTGGCGCACCGTTCACTCGCCCTTTGGCATGGTGCTTAAAGCCATTAAAGAAAACGAAGCCCGCGCTTTGTCTTTAGGCTATCGCGTGAATCGCTACAAACTCGCCACCTTTGTGCTCTCTGCCGCTTTGGCAGGGCTGGCTGGGGCAACAAAAGCACTGGTGGTTGGCCTTGCCTCTTTAAGCGATGTGTCTTGGCATATGTCGGGTGAAGTGGTGCTAATGACCTTGCTTGGCGGCATGGGCACGCTACTCGGCCCGCTGGTGGGGGCCGTTACCATCAGCACGATGCACCATGAGCTGGCCTCGCTCGGTTCATGGGTTACTGTGACCATCGGCGTGGTGTTTGTGGCCTGCGTGATGGCATTTAGGCGCGGCATCGTGGGCGAAATTGCCTACCGCTTGAAACGAAGCTTTTAACGACAGAGGCTATGGCATAGCGCTCTATCCAATCCTATCAACTTAAGGGCATTGTTGATCGTTCAATTTTAAGCGATCAACTTAGATCTATCTATTGCAAGGAAACATCGTAGGGCGGGTGAAACTCGCGTTTTTCAGTATCGCTCGCGGGTTTCACCCGCCCTACGAAAGGCATATTGCTGAAGTTGATAGGATTGCCCCCACACACACCCTGAGGTGAACGATGCGATTACTTCTTACAGGTTTTGTTCTTTTATTATCGGCCTGCAATAGCAATGATGGTTTAAATGAAAACACCCGCCCCGCTTGGCTAGGCAGCGTGAGCAAAACCAGTGTAGACGGCAATAGCAACGATTTACTCACCGCAGGCCTAGGCAAAAGCGGCTTAGCCCTAGCACTGCCCGCCTACGCCAACCCGAGTCAACCCACCGCTAGCGAGCTACGCCGTGCGGCGATATATAATAATTACCGCGCCTTGGTAGATATCAGCAGCAGCGGCGGTTATGGCAGGCTCTACGGCCCCAATATTGATATCAGTGGCAACGATACTTTGGGCGAGGGCAAGATTGCTGGGGAAGAATACCTAGCTTACAGCGACGATGGCAGCGGCAAGCAAAATGTCACGCTGATGGTGCAGATTCCAGCTAGCTTTAACAAAAGTAAGCCCTGCGTGATTACCGCCACTTCATCAGGCTCTAGAGGAGTTTATGGCGCAATCGCCGCCGCAGGTGAATGGGCGCTAAAACACGGCTGCGCCGTAGCGTATGCTGACAAAGGCACAGGTATCGGCATCCACGATTTAAGCAGCGGCACGGTAAATCAAATCGATGGTTTGCGCGTTAGCCGCAGCCTTAATAATGGCAATTTTAGTGCTGATCTTTCCCCTAGCGAATTAGCCGATTTTAATGCTCAATTTCCTAATCGCCTCGCCTCTAAACACAGCCACTCACAGCAAAACCCTGAAAAAGACTGGGGCAAAAACACGCTACGTGCGGTTGAATTTGCTTTTTGGTTGCTAAATGAAAAATACGGCAGCTTGCAAGGGGATACGCGGCTGGCTGATTTTGCCAACCCCGCCAGTGTTACGGTCATTGCCGCCAGCGCATCCAATGGTGGCGGAGCCGCCTTAGCCGCCGCCGAGCAAGATAGCAAAGGTTTGATCGACGGCGTGGCCGTAAGCGAGCCACAAGCCCAGCCCTTTAGCATGGGAAACTTAAGCATCCGCCAAGGCGCTGCCACCATGCCGAGTATTGGCAAACCACTAATTGATTACTTTACGCTGGCCAATCTTTATCAGCCCTGCGCGGTGCAGTCGGCACGTTTAAGCGGCGCAAATTCGGCCTTTGGTAGCGCGGTATCGCCCATACTGGGTAGCGCCCGCTGCGCCTCGCTGGCGGCCAAAGGTTTAGTCAATGGCAGCACGCTTGAAGCACAAGCCAGCGATGCTTATAGCAGGCTGATCGCCGCTGGCTGGCTGCCCGAAGGCGATGCCTTGCACGCCAGCCATTACGGTTTAAACGCCACCCTTGGCGTGGCGCTGACTTATATCAATGCCTATGGGCGCTTTTCGGTAAAAGACAATATCTGCGGTTATAGCTACGCCTTTAGCAATGCCAGCGGCGACATTACCGCGCCCAATAGCGTGAGTCTGGCGGGGATTTTTGGCAACGGCAATGGCGTGCCGCCCACCGCAGGGATATCCATTATCAATAATTTATCGGTAGGTATTGCCAAGGCCGATGCGTTTTCTATTTCGGCCTCCACCAATACCGCTGATTACAATATCGATGGCGCAATTTGCCTGCGTAAGCTTGCCACAGGGCTTAATCCGCAAACCGGCGCGGCATTAACGGGGAATGAAAAACTACTTGCTGATCGCGTCGCCAATGGGCTAAAAGAAGTTCAGCTCAGCGCCAAGCTGCAAGGCAAACCGGCCATTATTGTGGCGGGGCGCTCAGATACGCTCATCCCCGTCAACCACGCTGCTCGCGCCTATTACGCGCTTAATCAAGCCAGCGAAGGCAGCGCCTCTAAACTGCGGTATATCGAAGTGACCAATGGCCAGCATTTTGATAGCTTTTTAGCGCTAAGCGGCTTTCCAACACGATTTATTCCACTGCATGTTTATGCAGGCCGTGCTCTCGATGCAATGTGGGCTCACTTAACGGCTGGTGCGGCGCTACCCGATAGCCAATTGATTCGTACCACGCCCCGCAGCGTGGCTACAGATAATTTAAACATCAATGCGCTGCCTGGCATTGCCAGCCCTGTTGCTGCGGGCGATGCGATCCGCTTTAGTGACGCAACTCTTACCATCCCCCAATAAGCATGCAGCCCCCTGCCCACCTTACTTCAGGAGTTAAACATGCAAGTTTTGCTTGGTAAAACAGCACTGATTACCGGCTCTACCAGCGGTATTGGCCTAGGCATTGCCCGCGCCTTAGCCGATGCCGGTGCAAATATTGTTTTAAATGGTTTTGGCGATGTCTTGGCCGCGCGCCAACACATTGAACAAGCGGGCGGCAAGGTTCGTTACCATGGTGCAGATTTAAGCCAGCCTGAGCAGATTAGTGAGTTAATTAAGTATGCCAATCATGAGTTTGGCGGCATTGATATTTTGGTGAATAACGCAGGGATTCAGCATTTAGCCAATATTGAAGATTTTTCTATTGAGCGCTGGAATAGCATTATCGCGCTTAATTTATCTGCAGGATTTCATACCAGCCGCTTGGTTGTACCCGCCATGCGCAAGCAAAACTGGGGACGAATTATCAATATTGTTTCTGTGCATGGCTTGGTGGCATCCCCCAGTAAATCTGCTTATGTGGCAGCCAAGCATGGCATGATAGGGCTCACCAAAACGGTGGCTTTAGAGCTGGCCCAAACGGGAGTGACTTGCAATGCCATCTGCCCCGGCTGGGTGCTCACTCCTTTAGTTGAGCAGCAAATTGAAGCCAAAGCCAAACAACAACAGATCAGCCATGCCCAAGCCCAGGCGCAGCTTTTATTAGAAAAGCAGCCTTCCGGCGTGTTTGTAACCCCCGAGCAAATTGGCGCACTACTGCTGTTTTTATGCAGCGACGCCGCCCAAGAAGTGCGCGGGGCCGCATGGAATATCGACGGGGGCTGGATTGCACAATAGCTCAGAAATCGCTTCATTCATTTTAAAAATAAGCACTGGCAAGGCCTATCTATTGCACGATTCTGATTAGAAATAAATCAATCCACATAACATGCATTAAGCATGTAAATGAATAGCCCTTATCAGCCAGCAAAATATATTTAATCTTAAATAGCGGAAAACACAATGCGACAACTCAGCCCTAAAATTACGCCTTGGCTTAGCCAATTTAATCAACAAATGGCCGTATTAGAGGCCAATGGTTATAAGCCAACTTGCACCAATATTCGGGAGGGGCTGGCCTATTTAACGGCAGTTTTTGTGACTGATATTCCCAAAATAGCGTGGGTGCAAGATGATCTAGTTAAATCCACGGGCTACCCTGTACCGGTGCGTATTTATCACCCCAGCCCTGATCATGCTCTCCCTGTTTTGGTCTATTTTCACGGTGGCGGGCATATGGCGGGCGGCATTACCGTTTACGACGCGATTTGTCGCAAAATTGCACAGGCCGCCAAGCATATCGTCATTTCTGTGGATTACCGCCTCGCCCCAGAATGCCCTTACCCTGCCGCCGTAGAAGACGCTTACCATGTGGTCAGTAATATTTGGCGCGTATTAGACGATAGAAAACTAAACTACCTCCCCCAGCTTTCTATTGGAGGGGATTCAGCAGGCGGGGCGCTTTCTGCTACGGTGGCTAGCAAATTGCAATTTGAGCCTAATATCCCGCTGCATGCTCAAGTGCTGATTTATCCAAGCCTTGATTACACGCAAAGTGCCCCCTCTTTAATTGAAAACGGTGTGGGCAATTTATTAAGCACAGAAAAAGTGACTTGGTACTTTAATCAATACTTTCAGCATCAAGAAGATCGTAAAACAGCATCCCCACTGTTTGCAGAGTTCAGCAATAAACTACCACCTACCTTAGTAATCAGCGCCGAATTTTGCCCACTAAGAGATGAAGGCATCGCCTATTTGGCGAGGCTTAAAAAAGCGGGTGTTGCCACCGATCAATTGCATTTCAGTGATTTGCCCCATGCTTTTCTAAATTTAGAAAATCTAGTTAAAGAAGAATGCCAGCGAACCTATCAAAGCATTGGGGCGTGGCTTAACCTAAATAAATCCACATAAATATCCGGCAACCTCAAAAAAAAACCTCCTCGGATATTGCATTCAGAATAGGGGGCATTAAATACTCCGCGCCATAAAAAAACCGCTAACGGCACACCGTTAGCGGTTGATAGATGAACACAATAAAAACCAAAATTAAAAGCGCTTACTTAGCCCAAACAATTAATTTTTCACGATTAACAATCAATAATTGATCGCCAGCCGATGCTTTCATCAATACTGCTTTATTTTCAACAGGAACAGTAATGATTTCACCCTCTAAGTTTTTAATTTTCACATTGCCCGCATTTAGATTAACACTCAATACATCATTATAAATAGTCCGAGTTTTTAAAATACCAGCGCCATCCACGGTAATATCTTTGCCCTGAGCTTCAACTATTTTACGAACTCCAGCCCCGCCTTTTTGTAAAACCAAGGCTGTAGATTTAGAAGCGGAAATACCCACTTTATCATTGACCTTTACTTGGTCAAAATGGGTTATTTTTGGGTTTACATGTTCAAACATCAGAATTTGCCCATCTGGCAAACTTAATTGGATGGTGCGCTGAGGAATATCAATCGCATCAACTTTAGCCTCTAAGGTAGATTGCTCAGAAACGCCAACCAATACCTCATTATCTGCGATCTCATCTGCCAAAGCAGCTTGTCCAATTAATAAACCCGAAGTAATCAACAGCGTGCTAAATAGTTTATTACGCATTTTAATTCCTTTATTGGAGAGATCTAACCAGCACCAATATATACCTTTTTATTGGCATATATTAGCCAAGCCATATTAATACCATAACCATACCCAACTAAATTACCTTCACTCCCCTCGAAAATTTAATCCACTGCGGCAAATTTTATTTAGCTTTGTGTATTTCACTTACACGAAACCCGCACGCCTGCTAGACTTGCGACCATAGTTTGAATCGACAGGAAAAAGTGATGAGTTTGCGTGTTCTTACCGGCATTACCACCTCGGGTACACCCCATCTTGGCAACTATGTGGGGGCTATTCGCCCAGCCATTGTCGCCAGCCAAAGCACCGACACCGATTGCTTCTTTTTTATGGCGGATTACCACGCCCTAATCAAATGTGATGATCCGGCTAGGATTGAGCGCTCACGCCTAGAAATTGCCGCCACTTGGCTGGCTGCGGGCTTAGATCCAGAACGCGTTACTTTTTATCGCCAAAGCGATGTTCCTGAAGTCACCGAACTAAACTGGCTATTGACCTGTGTAACGGCTAAAGGCCAGATGAACCGCGCCCACGCTTACAAAGCCAGCACGGACATCAACGAGGCAGCGGGTGAAGATGCTGATGCAGGCATTACCATGGGTCTGTTTTGCTACCCAATTTTAATGGCCGCAGACATCCTGCTATTTAACCCGCACAAAGTACCGGTAGGCCGCGATCAAATTCAGCATATTGAAATGACCCGCGATGTAGCCGCGCGCTTTAACCATCTATTTGGCCAAGGCAGCGATTTATTTGTCTTGCCTGAAGCGCATATCGAAGAGCACGTTGCCACCCTGCCCGGCCTAGATGGCCGCAAGATGAGCAAAAGCTACGACAACACCATTCCACTATTTGAAGGCGGGGTAAAGGCGCTTAAAGACGCCATCGCAAAAATTGTGACCAATAGCCTGCTACCTGGCGAGCCCAAAGACCCAGACAACTCGCATTTAGTCACTATTTTTGAAGCCTTTGCCAGCAGCGCAGAAACCGCCCAATTTAAAGACGAATTACGCGCAGGCCTTAGCTGGGGCGAGGCAAAAAAACGCCTGCTCGATTTAATCGAACACGATATTGCGCCAATGCGTGAGCGCTATGAAGCGCTGATGGCGCATCCAGAAGAAATTGAAGTGTTATTACAAACTGGGGCGGCCAAAGCCCGCGCCACCGCCGCACCATTATTAAAAAAAGTACGCGAGTCCCTTGGCCTGCGCCCGATGCAAGCCATTACCGTGCCCGCCGCAAAAGCCGAAAAGAAAGCCGCCTTGCCTTTGTTTAAGCAGTTCCGCTTAGACGATGGGCTGTTTTACTTTAACTTTATCGCCAGTGATGGCCGTTTATTATTGCAAAGCCAAGGCTTTAGCCAAGGCCGAGAAGCGGGCTTATGGATTGCAAAAATTAAAAACGAAGGGGTGGCGGCACTAGAAAGCAATACCCCCATCGCCTTGGGTGAAGGTGTTGCCTTAAGCGATGTGGCTGATGCTTTAATGGTTTTATTGGCAGATTAAGTACGTTTTTCTTAGTAGCATACCCCGCTACGGCGCGGGGTATGCCGTAAATTGATGTCCAACACCACATGCCTGTAAAACTCGTCACCCCCAACCTAACACTCTTACCTAGTTATCTAGCTGCCCTTGAACGGTACTGGACACCCAATCATGATCGTGATCCTGCTGGGGCAAGGCAACTTCTAGATGCTATTTTGCGCGATCCAGCTACTTTTTTAGCCTCCCTATCTAACCCTGAGGGGAAAGGTAGCCCAATTGTGCTAGAGGATGGAACGGCCGTCCCCCGGCTACCTTTCACTAGGTACTGGATCTCTGACGGAGAATATGCGGGGGAAATCAATCTTCGCTGGCAACTTGGCACCTCTGAGCTTCCCGCTTATTGCTTAGGGCATATTGGTTACGCAGTAGTACCTTGGAAACGTAACGCAGGCTACGCTAGCCTAGCAATACGCCAGTTACTGCCCATTGCGCATAAATTTGATCTTAAGTGGCTAGATATTTCAATGGCGGCAAACAATATTGCATCGCGCCGAACTGCAGAAAAAGCTGGCGCAATACTCATAAAAGAATTTAACGCAGGGGCAGAATACGGCAATGTAGACGCTTTGCTCTATCAACTCCCCGTTCATGTTGTTTTACAGAACTAAAGTTATGTAAAACCCAAATATCGTAGAGGCATTACGGCAGCATTTTATGCTTAACAAACAAAACGCCCCAAAAGCATGAACAAAAGTTCAGCTGTTGGGGCGTTGTTCATTACGGTTAAAGAGACTTAATCTTCAAATGAAATCTGCGTAGCAATCAATATGCCATTTGTAAGCGTTCCTTTCACCGTGACTAGGCGGCCATTGCCTACATTTGCCGTTTTGCCGCTTTTGATTTCGGCTTTACTGGCGTTCACTTTTTGCCCCGCCACTTTAAAATCACTAGCCGAAACTAAGTCACTAATTGGGCCTTTTATTTCTAAAACATTTGCTATGGTGACGCGCCCTTTTATCTCGATTTTTTGAGCGCTTATTTTATCTCCACTCTTTAGTGCAGTCACTTCAACAGCCACCCCATTTACCACACTGTCTAGCGCGCCACCATCAATAGGCGTGGTTGTACCCCACAACACAATGACGCCATTGAGTTTGAACTGCGTTGCCGTTACGCCACTTAGCACCCCTGCAAGTTTAATGGGCGGTGCAATTTTTGCCGGTAGCTTAACTTCTTTAACAATCAGTACATCAGCCAATATCTCGCCACGCACTACCACTTTGCTACCATTTGCAAAATCAGTCTTACTAGCCGCCACATCCGAACCTTGCATGCCGTATTCCGTTTTATCATTGATTTGCAGCGTTAGCTTTATGCCGATCAAAGTAAATTTACCGGTTTTGGCATCAAGGTCTTTAACTTCACCTGTAATCGTCCGGATACCTACACTTGCCGTCTGACTGGCGTTTGGAGCCGTCGTTACAGGCGGTGGCGTATCGATTCTTAGCGTTTTGGCCAAGACGGTGCCATTGGCTACGCTACCCTGCACTTTCACCAGTACGCCATTGGCTAAGTTATCCGCGGCTCCGCCATCAAAAGTCGCCGCGCTTGCATCAACCAATACCCCTCGTACCTTAAAGCTAGCTAAGGAAACAAAATCGGTGACCACGCCATTTAGCTCAACCTTGGCGTCTACACTGTCTTTAACAAACTTCACATTGGCTGCTACCAGCTTATCGGTCTGCCAAACGCCACCCACGCGTACTGGTTTACCATTGGCTAGATCAGTGACTGCGCCGCTTTCAAACTTAGATTTACTCGCGTCCACCATCACTTCACCTAATTTAAAGCTCAGTGTTTTACTATCTAAGCCAGCAATCAAACCACCAATTTGCATTTTTAGGCCATCACCGGCTTGCGGTTTTCTTACCTTCAAAGCTTTAGCATTCATGACGCTGGCAGCGCTAATGGCTTGGTCACTCCACGCGGCCATCAACTGACCGTTTTCTAACACCACGCCATCTGGACGCAATTTTGCGTTAGTAAAGTCAATTTTTAAGCCACCCACCAACAATGTTTTAGCCGTATTGTCAAGCTGGCTCACTATCCCTACTACACGCACCATTAAGGCACTGCTAGGGTCTTTGCGCTCAATCCGCGTGGCCACAATCACGTTGGCGCCATCACGGCTACCATGCACTTCAACCACATCACCGACTAGCAAATCAGCCAGCACCGAGGCCCCCTCAAATACAGTTGGCGCTGCAGCATCGCTTGAAACACGGATGGTTTGCCCAGCTAATTTGAAACCAACACCCGCTTGTAATTCTGTAATTTTGCCGTAAACCTCTGGCAGAGCGGTGAGCGTTTTGATTTTATCATCGCTGCCTTGGTCAGATTCCACCTTCATGCCCAGCTTGATATCATTGCTGGTACCCGTGCTGATGACGGAAGGATCTTGCTCCACCTTAAAGCTGGCATTGCTATCGTCTAAGGTGTTGCCATCAACAATTACACTTCCAAAGCCCGTCACCGTGCCTTGGGCATAAGCACCGCCGCTAGGTGCTGGAGTGGGTGTTGGCACTGCGGTGGGGATGCTCGTTGGCGTAACAGCTACGGATGTAGACGGTGTTGAGCTACTACCACTCCCTCCACCGCAAGCGTACAAACCAAGACTGACGGCAACTGCAATAAGACAAAGCTTTAAGCGCTGATCCACGGTTCACTCCCTAATAAGTCTCGCATCAGTTTGATGTGCTTATGGGATTGTGGTGGGCTTTCATTGCTGACAAGAAGACTTACTCATGATTCAGCGATAAGCGGGCAGGGTTTGCTATTTAAAGTAGAGGCACGGCATGCCATGCCTCTATATGCATCATTTAAGCATTATGGTTTGTAAGGCCACCTATGCTTACCTTCCTCCCAAAGCCTTAAACGCTTGAGCCGATACCGCAAGGCGGGCGCGGCGGGTTTCGATCAGGGCTTGGCTGGCGGCGTAAAACTCACGCTGCGCATCCAGCACCTCTAAATAGCCTGATAAGCCCGAGGCATAGCGCGCTTCGGCAAGCTTTAAACGCTGGCCTTGGCGATCTGCCAGCTTTTGCTGTGCGGCAAGCTGCTCTACCAGCCAGCCTTGATCAGATAACACATCGGCCACGTCTTTAAAGGCCAGCTGAATGGTTTTTTCGTACTCCGCCACAGCGATCACCTTGCGTGCAGCAGCAACATCTGCCCCAGCGCTTAAGCGGCCCCCGTCAAAAATCGGCAGGCTGATTTGGGGCAAAAAGCTCCAAGCGCGGTTGCCGCCGGAGAACAAATCGCCCAATTCATCGCTCATCACGCCAGCGCTACCCATAAGGGTAACTTTTGGGAAGAATGCGGCACGGGCAGCGCCAATATTGGCGTTAGCCGCCACCAGTTTTTGCTCTGCGGCCCGTACATCAGGGCGATCAAGCAGCACTGCCGAGCTTAAGCCACTAGGTAATGCAAACACCTCAGCATTTAAGTTTACCTCGGGCAAGCTGACCACCTCGCCCACCAGCAGAGTCAGTGCGTTTTGCGCATTAACGGCTTGACGGCTTAAAACGGCTTTATCGCTTAAGGCGCTGTCTTGTGCGGCCTCTGCCTGCAAGAGATCTAAGCGATTAGCCACGCCCACATCCACGCGGCGTTTCACCACACGGGCACTTTCCTGACGCGCTGTAGCGGTTTGCTCGGCTAAGCGGCTGCGCGCATTTAAGGCTTGCGCAAGGTAATAACTATTTGCCACATCGGCAATCAAGCTACTACGTACCGATTGCTGTGCTTCTTCGCTGGCTAAGTAATTGGCTTTGGCCGCTTCGCTTAAACGACGCACCCGCCCCCAGAAATCCACCTCATAAGACAGCAAAGCCAAGTTGGCTTCATAACGGCGGCTGATATCTAGATCTGGGTTGCTACGGCTGGTGCTACCGGAGCCATTCGCACTCACGGCAGGCAGTAAATCCGCCTTCTGAATACCGTACAACGCCCGTGCTTCTTCGATTCTGGCCGTGGCAATTTTTAGATCGCGGTTATTGGCTAAAGATTTATCTATCACTGACTTTAAGGCAGGGTCTAGAAAATAGCTATTCCACTCTGGTGTATTGAGATCCTGTGGCTGGCTACCTAGCACACTGGCCACCGGTGCCGCTGGGCGAACGTAATCCGGCCCCATGGCGCAAGCGCCCAAGCCCAGCGTCATGGCAAGCAGCAGCGCCTTAGACATTAATTGTTTTTTCATCCGTTTTTTCTACCTATTGGTTCGCGTCATTATACGAAGAGTGGGCATGCCGCCCTTCGAACACCGGCAAGTCAATTAACCACCTGATTAGCGGGATAGCTCAGCAAAAATCATTTCAAACTTTAAATACATGACGATCGTCATCCCCGAATGTTTTTAATCGGGGATCCAGAGGTTTTGAGCGCCACAAGCCTGGATTCCCGCCTTCGCGGGAATGACGATTCAATAAGCCGAGCTAAACCACTCATCAGGATTAACGATGGTCATCCGCGATTTCATCTGTGCGCACCACGGTCTTCTCAGGGAAGAAGCGGCGCACCACCACAAAGAACACCGGCACTAGGAATACGGCAAATACCGTTGCGGTAATCATTCCGCCCATTACCCCAGTACCAATGGCACGGCGGCTGGCTGCCCCAGCACCGGTACTCATGGCCAGCGGTAATACACCGGCAATAAAGGCAAACGAAGTCATCAGAATCGGCCGGAAGCGTAAGCGGCAGGCTTCCATCGTGGCATCAACCACACTCATGCCTTGGCGTTGCAGATCACGAGCGAATTCAATAATCAGAATTGCGTTCTTTGCGGACAAACCAATAATGGCGATCAGCCCCACCTTAAAGTACACATCGTCTGGTAGGCCACGCAGTGTCATGGCGGCCACCGCGCCAAAAATACCCAGCGGCACCACCCACAGCACGGCAAACGGAATCGACCAGCTTTCATACAACGCAGCAAGGCATAAGAAAACAATCAGAATCGACAAGCCAAACAGGAACGGCGCTTGCGAACCAGACAGTCTTTCTTCAAACGAAGTGCCCGACCATTCAAAACCTACGCCTGCTGGCAATTGCTTAGCCATGGCTTCCATTGCGTCCATGGCCTCGCCCGAGCTTTTGCCAGGGGCTGGGCCGCCAGAGATCTTGAACGCAGGCAAGCCGTTATAGCGATCCAGCGCAGAGGCACCTGCCTGCCATTTAGCCACGGCAATTTCTGATAGCGGCACTAAATTACCCGCCCGCGTTTTAAGCTGCAGCTTGAGCAAATCGTCTGGCGAAAGACGGCTTTCTGGCGTGGCCTGCATCAGTACACGCAAAATACGGCCTTCACGCACAAAGTCATTCACGTAGGCCGAGCCAAGTGAAATAGCCAGCGTGTTGTTCAGCTCAGTCATATCAATACCCAGCTGACTGGCTTTTTCTTTATTAACATCCAGCAGCAGCTGCTGGCCTGGCTCCTGGCCATCAGGGCGAACCCCAGCCAAGGCTTTATTTTGCGCCGCCATACCCAGCAACATATTGCGTGCTTCGTACAGACGATCACGGCCTAAACCGGCGCGATCTTGCAAGCGGAAATCAAAGCCCCCAACCGATGCCAATTCAGGAATCGGCGGCACATTGGTAGCAAAAGAGAACGCTTGTTTAATGCGGAACAACATCATATTGGCGCGTTGCACCACGGCTGCAACTTGATCATCCGGCTTAGGGCGATCTTTCCAGTCTTTTAAGGTTACAAAGGCCAGCGCCGCATTTTGACCACGGCCAAAAAAGCTGAAACCGACAATCGCAATCACGCGATCCACTTCTGGCTGCTTCACAAAGTGCGATTCAATTTGCTCAACAATTTCTAAGGTACGCTCACGCGTCGCCCCAGCGGGCAATTGCACCACGCTAATAAAGTAACCTTGGTCTTCGTCCGGCAAGAAAGACGTTGGTAAGCGCGACATTAGCCAGCCGGTAGATGCCAGAATCAAAGCAAAAAACAGCAAGGACAAACCCGTCTTACGAATGCATGTGCCTACCCAGCCCTGATAGCGGATCGTTAAGGCAGCAAACTTGCGGTTAAACCAACCCAAGAAACCTTTCGTGCCATGATGCTCGCCCTTTTTCAAAGGCTTAAGGAAAGTCGCGCACAGCGCAGGCGTTAAGGTTAAAGCCATCAGCGCCGAGAAGAACATCGTCAGCACTAAGGTGACCGAGAACTGGCGATAAATCGCACCCACCGCACCTGAGAAAAATGCCATCGGCACAAACACCGCGGTTAGCACCAACGTAATGGCGATAATTGGGCCGATAATCTGCCCCATGGCTTTTTGCGTGGCTTCGCGCGGCGCAAGGCCTTCTTCAGACATAATCCGTTCGACGTTTTCGATCACCACAATGGCATCGTCAACCAAGATACCAATCGCCAGCACCATGGCAAACATGGTCAGCACATTGATCGAATAACCAAACAGCTGCAAACCCACCAAAGCGCCTAAAAGCGCAATCGGCACCACAATCGTCGGAATCAGCGTGGCGCGGATATTACCTAGGAACAGGTACATCACAATAAACACCAAGCCAATGGCTTCAACCAACGTGGTTAATACTTCTTTAATCGAAACATCGACAAACTTAGATGTATCGTAAGGCACTTCAACGGCAATCCCCTTAGGGAAAAACTTCGACAGCTCGTCCAGCTTGGCTTTTACTGCTTTGGCGGTTTCGAGCGCATTGCCATCGGGGGAGAGCTTAATCCCGATCGCCGCGATACTCTTACCATTTAAACGTGCCAATACGCTGTAATCTGATGCGCCCAGCTCAACCTTGGCCACATCTTTTAAGCGTAATTGCGAGCCGTTTTTGCCATCGCGCAGCACGATATTGCCAAACTGCTCAGCCGTTAAATAGCGGCCTTGTGTGACCACCGTTGCGGTAAATTGCTGGCCTGCAGGGGCTGGCAACTGGCCGATTTCACCAGTGGCCAATTGCACGTTTTGCGCGCGCACAGCAGCTAAGGCTTCTGAGGCGGACATCTTAAAGCCAGCCAATTTAGCCGGATCAAGCCAAATACGCATCGCGTATTCAGAGCCAAACAACATCGCCTCGCCCACACCCGGCACACGGCGAATGGAATCGATTACGCTAGAATTAACATAACTACCCAGCGCTACATTGTCGTAACTGCCATCTGGCGACAGCAGCGTGACAAACATCAGATAGTTACTACGGGATTTAACCACCTGTACGCCTTGTTGGCGTACTTCACTAGGCAAACGCGCTTCAACCCGTTTCACACGGTTTTGCGCTTCTACCGAGGCGATATCTAAATTTGTACCCGGCTTAAACGTCAGCGTAATCGCCATATTACCGGCGCTATCGCTATTGGAGCTCATATACTGCATGTTCTCCAAACCGTTCATTTCCTGTTCAATCAGCGCGGTTACGGTTTCTTCCATCACCTGCGCGCTTGCGCCGGGGTAAGTTGCGTTAATGGTTAAAGCGGGCGGAGCCACTTCGGGGTATTGAGAGATCGGCAGGCTTTTGAAAGCCAGCAAACCTGCCAAAATAATAATAATGGCGATCACCCAAGCAAATACCGGGCGATCGATAAAAAATCGAGCAAACATAAACTCTCCTAATGCGCTAGTGATGCCTATGCATCATCAGCCACATCTATTTTTTGGCAGGGGCAGGGGCAGAAGCTGCAGGTGCTGATGCTGGTGCAGATTTAGCGGCAGCCGCATCAATCGGAGTCACTACCGCGCCAGGGCGTACTTTTTGAATGCCATCGATCATCACCCGCTCGCCGCCTTTTAAACCACTCAAGACGATCCAATCTTTGCCTGAGAATCCACCGGTTTTTACTGGCGCAGGGGCGACTTTATTGTCGCTGCCCACTACATAAACAAACTGGCCTTGTGGCGATGAAACAATCGCTTGTTGTGGCACACGCACCGTGGAATCCATTGCACCTTGCGCAACCCTTACCGTGGCAAACATGCCAGGCAGTAAAAGATGATCTGGGTTAGGAAACTCAGCGCGTAAAGTCACCGTACCGGTCGTTGGATCAATCGTTTGCTCAGCAAATAGCAACTTACCGGAGTGAGCGTAGGCAGTGCCATCTTCTAATAAGAGATCAACGGGTAAAGTGGCTTGTTTAAGCTTGCCCGCTTTTGTCATTTGCTTTAAACGCAGCAAATCGGCACCAGACTGATTAAAATCCACATAAACCGCATCAATTTGCTCGATAGTTGCCAGCGGAGTAGCCGTGCCTTTATTCAGCAATGCGCCTTCTGAAACCAGAGCGCGGCCAATGCGGCCACTGATAGGCGCTTGTACGCTGGCGTACTCTAGATCCACGCCGCTGCGGCGCACTTCTGCCTCAGCGGCAGCCATTTCGGCTTCTGCTTGCTTAAGCTGCGCTTCAGCCTGATCAAATTCTTGACGGCTGACACCCTGCTCCCCCACCAGCTGGCGATAGCGATCAGCGGTTTGCTTGGCAATTGAAACACTCGCCTTGGCTTTAGCCAGTGCGGCTTTAGCCGTGGCGGCATTGGCCTCTAGTACGCGTGAATCAATCTTAAATAAAGACTGCCCTGCTTTAACCTCACCGCCCTCATTAAAGAGGCGTTTTTCTAAAATACCATCCACGCGGGCGCGCACTTCGGCAGTGCGTACCGCAGTGATACGGCCACTTAAATCACGTGTTAATGCTGCACTACCTGCCTGAGTGGTGACCACGGTGACTTCTGGCGGCGGCATTCCACCACCCGCGCCACCCGCAGCGCCTTCTGGCCCACCTTTACCGCAAGCCGCTAATAGACTTGCCGCAGCTAAAACTAAAACCACACTTTTTTTCAGTGAAGGAAGCATTACTAATCCTTAATCCGCTTAATTAAAATATTTACGCCAATAAATTGACGATCCACTTATCTTTCTACCAAGGCGCACATGGGCGCTTAGCTGGTTTTTAAAACTAACAACAGATACTTATACCGCCACATTAATAAAAAGGTTTTGCGCCCACCAAACGACATCCACAAACCGAATATAGGGGCGCAGCAAGCAGCGCCCTTAATGCCTGGCAATGCTCACCTATCATCGAAATATCATCTTTAACAGGGGCGATAGGCGCGCAAAAAGCGATCCACAAGACGCCCAACCTTAGCCTCTTCACCTGCAGGATCTGGCGGCTCGCCACCAAAAAACATTTTTAAACGATCGTAACCACTCAGCGTATCCAGTAGGTAAGCGGCAGCTTCAAAGGCATCGGCTTGAATTAAGCCACCTTCTTGCATGGCCGTTTCCAAAGTCAGCGCTAATTGCTTGGTGGTGCGCTCAATACAAAGCTCAAAGTGCCGACGGGCCAAATCAGGAAAACGGGGTGCTTCAGTGGTCAGCACACGGTGCGCACTAATGGACTCTGGCTCCATAATCCGCGCCCTAAATGACAAAGCAAATCGCATTAAGCGCTCCCGCACCGTGCCCTCGTCCACGGTTAGCGGTGCCAGCATTTCGGCAATACACAGCTCAATGGTCAGCTCAAACAAAGCTTGCTTACTGCCAAAACGGTTATAAATCGTTTGCCTTGCCACTCCAGCGCGTTGCGCCACTTTATCTATACTGGCTCGATAACCCATTTCGCAAAAAACAAGCTTTGCTGCCTCAACGACAGGATCGCCACTTGTATTCAGCGGCGCAATCTTACTTGTAACCATTATCTTCTCTCAACTTGGACTGGACAGTCTAATCCATAAAAAATGTAAAGTGAACTCATTTGCATACAACAAAAAGCGCCATATTTTTAGTATTGAGCAACACCAAGGCATTCAGGGCAAAATTAAGCACTCAATATGCTGTTTTTTTACGCATCAAAAGACACATTTTTTAAGCTTTTGGCATATTTCACGGTAGTGCACCTTTAAACAACTAATCTGACAAGATAATAGTGTGATTTTTTCAAATGAAATATGCACTAGCTCCCCCTATTAAACCCTTATACCCTGACTGGCCACCCTTTCAAGCAATGCAAATAGCATTAAGTAAGCAGCTGTTTTCTATCTCTTTTTTGCGGCACTTCATATAAAAATTCAATACTTCAAACCCTATAGCTGGAGATCACCTGATGAAACAGGGTACTAGGTTGTTACCAAAAACTTTTCACCTGAGCGCCCTTACCTTACTCATCTTATTGAGTGCCTGTGAGCAAAAAACTGGCCCCAGCGCACCGCCGCCAGCCCCAGTAAGTTTCATTGAATTAAAACCTACAGATGTTGTACTTAATAAAGAAATGGTGGGTGAAACGGCCGGCTATCGTGATATTGAAGTTCGCTCCCGCGTGAACGGCATCTTATTAAAAAGAACCTATATAGAAGGCGCACAAGTGCAAGCAGGACAAGTGCTTTTTGAAATTGATCCAGAGCCTTATAAAGCCACCCTTGATCAAGCCAAAGGCCAGCTTTCACAAGAAACATCCAAGCTAGAAAAAGCCCGTGCCGATCGCGATCGAATTATTCCGCTATTTAAAGAAAACGCAGTCAGCCGCAAAGATTACGACGACGCTTTATCCGCCTACACCTCAGCCCTTGCCAGTACGCAAACGGCGCAAGCCAGTGTAAAACAAGCCGAGCTTAATTTGGGTTACACCAAGGTAACAGCACCTTTCTCCGGCACCACCAGTAAGCTGGTGCAATCAGAAGGCAGCTTGATTTCTGCCACGGGTGATTCGGGCCGCCTGACGACGATTTCTCAGCTTGATCCGCTCTATGTTAATTTTTCTTACTCTGAGCAAGATCGGCAAGAGCTAGAAGCCGCCTCCCGTAGCGGCCAAGTCACCTTAAACGAAAGCTTTAAAGCCAAAATTAAGCTAGCCGATGGCAGCAACTACGCGCAAACCGGCTTGATTAATTTCTCTGACAACCGAGTTGATCCTAAAACCGGCACGATTCGCGCACGCGCTATTTTCAAAAACCCCAAGGGTGATTTACTACCAGGGCAATTTGTTCGCGTCACACTAGAGCTTGGCAAACGCAAAAACACGCTTTTGGTGCCTGAACGCGCTGTAGTACAATCACAAGCCGATCATATTGTGATGACCTTGGGTGAAGGCAATAAAGTCGTGCCTATCCCCGTTAAGCTAGGCTCGGTGATTGATGGCAAGGTAATTATTGAAGCCGGCCTAAAAGCAGGGCAAAAAGTGATTGTGGATGGGCTGATGAAAGCCAAGCCAGGCTCAGTGGTTAACCCAAGCCCTGCCAGCGCTGCTGCTGCACCAAAGGAATAAGCATGTTTTCAAAATTCTTTATTGAGCGGCCTATTTTTTCCAGCGTGATTTCCATCATCATCGTGCTGGCGGGCTTGGCCGCAATGCGCTCCCTTCCTATTGAGCAATACCCTGGCATTACTCCGCCCGTGGTTTCGGTCACGGCGGTTTACCCAGGCGCTACACCAGAAGTGATTGCCCAAACGGTCGCCGCACCGCTAGAGCAACAAATTAATGGTGTAGAAAAAATGATTTATGTGCAATCTGGCTCCGCTTCAAACGGCCAGATGAGCATGAATGTGTACTTTGAAATTGGTACCGATCCTGACCAAGCCACGATTAACGTGAATAACCGTGTATCTGCCGCCTTAGCCCAGCTGCCTGAAGAGGTAAAGCGCCAAGGGGTTACGGTTAAGAAGAAATCCACATCTATCTTAGAAGTTGTGGCCTTGAATTCACCCAATGGCCGCTACGACACCACCTATCTTTCTAACTATGCCCAGCTCAATATCGTTGACGAGCTAAAGCGCCTACCTGGGGTGGGTGATTTAAGTATGTTTGGCGGCACGGACTACGCCATGCGTGTTTGGCTGCGGCCAGATCGGCTCGCCCAGCTTAAGCTTTCTCCTTCTGACGTTATTGCGGCCATTCGCGAGCAAAACGCCCAATTTGCTGCAGGTAAAATTGGCGCCCAACCCACTACCGCCCCGATTGATTTCACGTATACGGTGAATACGCAGGGCCGTTTAAAAGATGCTAAAGAGTTCGAAAACATCATCATCCGCTCTACCTCTGACGGGGCAAAAATTCGTCTGAAAGACGTGGCACGGGTTGAAATGGGCGGTAAAGACTACGACTTGCAAGCCCGATTAAATGGCAAATCCGCCGTCGCCATTGGTCTGTATCTGCAACCGGGAGCCAATGCGGTTGCTGTTGCTGCCGCCGTTAAAGCCAAGATGGAAGAACTAAAAGTACGCTTCCCCGAAGGCATTGCTTACTCCATCCCTTATGACACCACCGAATTTGTTAAAATTTCGATTGAGGAAGTGGTACATACGCTGTTCGAAGCGATTATTTTAGTATTTATCGTGGTTTACCTTTTCTTACAAAACTTCCGCGCCACGCTGATCCCCTGCATTGCCGTACCGATCTCCTTGATTGGTACCTTTGCTGGCATGTTGATACTGGGATTTTCGATCAACCTCTTAACCCTGTTTGGGATGGTGCTGGCAATTGGTATCGTGGTGGATGACGCCATTGTGGTGCTGGAAAACGTTGAGCGGATTATGAGCGAGACCAAATGCTCCGCTAAAGAAGCCTCCATCCAAGCCATGCAAGAAGTTGCTGGCCCCGTAATCGCCATTGTTTTAGTGCTGTGCGCCGTATTCTTGCCCGTCGCCTTTATGGGGGGCATGACCGGTGTAATGTATAAGCAATTTGCCGTGACCATTGCGGTTTCGGTGGTGATCTCAGGGATTGTGGCCTTAACACTCACCCCAGCGCTGTGCGCTATTTTGCTAAAAAACAACCATCAAAAACCAGCTCGTTTCTTTGTGTGGTTTAACAATAGCTTTGATCGCCTCACCAATGGCTATGTAAGCGGCGTAGCCTTTTTAAACCGCCGTGTTGGCGTGGCGTTTATTCTATTTGCCGCTATCTTACTGGCGATTTTTGTCTTACTGCAAAAAGTACCTGGTGCACTGGTACCCGATGAAGATCAGGGCACTTTAATCAGCGCAGTGATGCTGCCTGATGCGTCTTCGCTCAATCGCACTGCTGCATCTAGCGATCAATTTGAAAAAATGTTGATGGCAAATAAAAATGTCGAAAACGTCGTTTCCTTTGTCGGTTTTGACATTTTGTCTGGTGCGGTGATTAGCAATAGCGGCATTGTTTTCTCAACACTTAAAGATTGGAAAGAGCGTAAAGACCCCGCCGACAGCTCATTTGCCCTCGCTAAAACCTTCCAAGGCATGGCGTATATGGGAATGAAAGATGGCTTTGCTGCCACCTTTAATCCACCGGCTATTCAAGGGATGTCCACAACCGGCGGGATTGAGGCCTATCTGCAAAATCGCGGCACGGGCAGCACGGCAGAGTTTTCGCAAGCCACCCAGCGCTTTGTTGACGAAGCAAAAAAACGCCCTGAGTTTGCCAGCGTTTCCACCACCTTCCGCGCCAATGTACCGCAGATTTATCTTGATCTTGATCGCGAAAAAGCCAAGGCACTTGGGGTGAGCATCAACCAAGTATTCGACACCATGCAAGCCACCTTTGGCCAAGTATATGTCAATGACTTTAACCAGTTTGGCCGCACTTATCGTGTGCAATTGCAATCTGAAGCGGATTACCGTGCCCGCCCAGATGATATTCGCAATGTTTATGTGCGATCAGATAAAGGCGACATGATTCCGCTGACCAGCTTGGTTAAAGTAAAAACCTCGGCGGGGCCAGAATTGGTTGAGCGCTTCAACGTCTTCCAAGCAGCAAAAATCATGGCTCAACCTGCCCCCGGCATCAGCTCTGGGCAAGCGATCAAAGCACTGGAAGAAGTGGAAGCCAACGTGATGGGCTCTGATTACAAGCTGCAATGGACCGGCTCTGCCTACCAAGAAAAATCAGCGGGCTCTTCAGCAGCCTTGGCGTTTGGCTTCGGTATTATCATGGTGTTCTTGATTTTGGCTGCGCAGTATGAGCGCTGGACGTTACCTATTGCCGTGATCAGTGCCGTGCCCTTTGCGCTATTTGGTGCCTTGCTTTCGGTTTACCTTACAGGGCTAACTAACGACGTTTACTTCCAGATTGGCCTCGTTACCCTTGTAGGGCTGGCGGCTAAAAATGCCATTCTGATTGTTGAATTTGCCGTGATGAAGCATGAAGAAGGAATGAGCTTGCTGGATTCCGCACTTTCGGCGGCCCGCTTACGTTTCCGCCCAATTGTGATGACATCCTTGGCCTTTATTTTAGGCTGCGTACCGCTCGTCACCTCTAGCGGCGCAGGCTCGGCCAGCCGCCACTCACTGGGCACACCGGTGATTGGTGGGATGTTGGCCGCCACCTTTATTGCCATTTTCTTTATTCCGCTCTTCTTCCGTTTAATTATGAAAAGCAGCGAGAAAAAAGCCGCTGCCCACACAGAAGCTGGAGATCACCATGCGTAAATCTGCGCTCGCCCTACTGATTACGGCCACCTTAAGTGCCTGCGCGCTTACGCCTCCCGTGGTAGACACTAGCAGCGATCTACCCAGCAGCTGGCGTAGTGATGCCGCTAGCGATATTGCGATTGGCCAAAACTGGTGGGCTCAATTTAACGACCCAGCCCTAGATGGATTAATTGCTGCGGCCCAAGCCAATAACCAAAATCTAGTGATTGCAGCATCGCGCATCGACGAAGCACGCGCCGCGCTTGGCATCACCTCCGCCGATCAACTGCCTCGGCTAGATTTAAGTGGCAAAGCGTCTAGAAGCCTTGCTTCCCAGCAAAACAATATCCCAGTAAGTGATAGCGCCGTTGATAGCTATCGCCTCGGTGCAACCGCATCGTGGGAGCTTGATTTATGGGGGCGCATCAAAAACAGCACCGATGCCGCCAAGGCCGATCTACTCGCCAGCGAATACAACCGAGATGCCGTAGCGCTGGCGCTGTATGCCAATGTGGCGCAAACCTATTTTAATTTGCGCGCACTCGATCAGCAGCTCGCCATTGCTCAAGAAACGCTCAAAACTCGGCAAGAAAGCTTTCAGCTTCGTAAACGGCGCTTTGAGGGCGGGGTTACCTCTGAGCTAGATATGCGCCAGGCCGAAGTAGAGCTCGCCAGCGCCCAAGCCAGCGTACCTAGCATTGAGCAAAACATCGCCAAAGTGGCGGGCAGCCTTGGCATCTTGATTGGCCAAAATCCACGCGCCATGATCGATATTGGCGTGCCACGCGGCAAAATGCTGACCCAAATCAACGTACCGATGAATGTGCCGCTTGGCCTGCCATCTGAGCTACTGGCCCGCCGACCGGATATTCAAGCCAGCGAGCAGAGCTTGCGTGCCGCTGGGGCCAGAATTGCCGCCGCCCGCGCCGCCTACTACCCCACTATCTCATTAACGGGAATATTGGGTTTAGAAAGCGCAGAAATCGGCAATCTATTTACTGGCCCTGCCAAAACGTGGTCTTTTCTTGGTAACTTGGCTGCACCACTGTTTGACAACGGTAAAACTGCCGCAACGGTCGATAGCGCTACAGCCCGCCAAAAACAAGCCGTGGCAAGCTATCGCCTGAGCATCCAACAAGCCTTTGCCGAAACGCAAAGCGCCTTGGCCGCCCGCAGCAGCAGCGTAAAAATCGTGGCCGCCCAGCAGCAGCAGTTTGACTCGCTAACTCGGCAATTAAAACTCGCCACCCTGCGCTACGACAACGGCTTTTCTAGCTACTTAGAAGTCTTGGATGCACAAAGATCCTTATTCCAAGCCCAGCTCAACCTAGCCGCAGCCCAACGCGATCAACTCTCCGCCACCGTGGACCTATACAAAGCCCTAGGTGGCGGCTGGAGAGCTCCAAGCCACGTTAGCTAAAAGCGCTATATTCAGCAGACTAAGCCCAAGCCAAGGATTCTTGGTTTGGGCTTAGTTTGTAGAGAATAAGGAAGCAAGTAGGCGCTGAGGCGTAAAAAAGCCCACTTATGCGGTAAGTGGGCTTTAAAATCTGGAGCGGGCGATGAGAATCGAACTCACGGCGCTAGCTTGGGAAGCTAGGGTATTACCATTATACGACGCCCGCTGCGTATTGCTGGCGCATTGTAAGTGCTAGGCATGATTTTTGCAAGCTTACCTAATGTTAATATTTAATCTGATTAGTCATATTTGCAACGCTGGTATTGAGATACTCGAGAGCTAAAGCCTTGAGCATAAACCAAAATACACACTATTTTCTGATCAGTAATATCGCAAACATGCTTGTATTTAGATTCCCTCTCTAGCCAAAATCTAGACGCAAAGTAACAAAATCTCTGGATTCCTAATAATAAACATCGGAAATAATGTCTTTATCAGCCGCTTCACAGCGATTGATACTGAGCTGAGCAAGCTTGCTAAAGAGTGCTTTTGATCATCTTGAGCACTTTAATTTTCAATAAAAGGTTTAAAAAATGGATGCGTAGCGGCCTCTAACATTTCTTTATCCCCTGCCGAATCGCCGTAAGCATAGAGCTCTATATCTGCAAGGGGGCCGACTAGCAATTCAAGCTGCACTGTTTTTCCTATGCCACGGCAATTAGCGCCTAATAAGCGCCCGTTTAATACATTATTGTTCGCAGCTAAACGCGTGCAGAGCAAATCATCAAAGCCAAGCCTCTTTACCATTGGCTCTAAATAAAGATCAAGCGATGCGCTTACCATAATCAAACGGTGCCCCTGCTGCTTATGCCAATTGATTCTCTCAATTGCAGCGGGGCGAAACCAGCGTTCTATTTCTTTTGCATGCTCTTTGCCTATTGCTTGCAATTTATCGAGTGATTGACCAACAAATAATTTAGCCACTATTTTTTCTTTAAAGCTATCCCGATTAGAGATGCCAATGCCAACTTTAATCGCCTCCCCCACTAAAGAAAATAAAGCTAAATACACGTCACGTTTGCCGAAAACTTTTTTTAGATAAGGGATAAAAGTATCTTTTGTGGTAATCGTGCCATCAAAATCAAATGCTGCCACAACAGGTTTTACAAAATGGCCTTGCGTCAAGTTATCACTCCTATATCAAATAGATTGATCAATATAAATAAGTTTACTGATCGTAATTATGCATTACATCGTGTGGATTTAAGGGTTGTAAGCCTTGCTGCGACACCTGAATAGCCGGCATCAACAAAAGCAATTCATCACATAAACGAAGCGTTGTTTGGCTTAATTCTGCACTTAGCCAATAACAAGCGCTGGCGCTTTGATCCGCCTCGGGCAGGCTATTAAGTAGCATTTCAGGGTGCAAAAAACGAATCCCGTGCGCCGCCCTAAATAACGCTTTTACCACCGCCTTGCGAAAAACCCCTTTGTCAGGAAGTGGCTCGGCATTTTTGCTGGCAACATCCCCCATTCGATCAAACACGCTATAGAGCGTGCGTTGGCCACGCTGTATTGATTCAAAACGCGTGGTACTTTGCTCGCATTCGCTTGCCGCAGAAGAAATCAAACCGCGCATGGCAATTAAACGAGCATTAAACCGCCCAAGTGCCGCTTCCACATCCAACGGCGCTCGCCTAGCAATACGGCTATACATCAGCGCTGATTCACGCAAATTATCTGCCAGCAAAAATCGCCAATGATCGAGGGCGCGCTGTGGAAATAAAGAAGCGGCAATAATAGCGATCAAAGAGCCTAAAACAACATCCCCCGTACGCCAGAGTGATTCAGAAACCGTACCATCCCCAACCCCAGCCACAATCACCAAGGTAATCCCAACCGTAAGCGCGGTATAACCCGCCTTGCCAATCGCATGATAGGCACTTAATAACACCACAAAGCCCATCCAAACATAACAAAGCAGGGGCGATGCGCCATACAGGGCAATCGCCAGCAGCCCTGCAAGCGCACCAACGGCAGTGCCCACCGTGCGTTGCCGCGTTTTCTGCGCCACTGCGCCTAAGTGCGGCACATTGCCAAGCATCACCACAATGGTTACCAACATCCAGCTTCCATGTTGAATCGGCAAAGCAAGATTAATGACCAAGCCAAAAGTAAAGGCCAGCGTCACCCGCAGCGCATGAATTAAACGATGATGCTGATAGAGGAATAAGGGATTTTTGGCAGCGCGCCAAGGTGTAGATAAGGCTCGGATTAGTTTCATGGGCAGACTAAAGAGCAAAGCAACAGTTTAAAGGGGGCTAAAGCGCCAGTGAAGTCACAATCAACAACATCAAGCGCTTTATACGATATTTGCACGTGATCCATAAGGCGAATAGAAAACAGCATAAACTATCAAACGCTAACGACCTTAAACATCGCTATTACAAACACACTGGGGATGATGGCGATAAACCATCCCCCTTGAGTACATCTTTACTCGCCAGCCACCGTCATCTTGCTCACTAAAATCGAGCCAACCTTACGGCTAGACCAAGGCGGACTATCATCGCCAATCCCCACGATATCTTTAAAGATGTCACGCAGATTACCGGCAATGGTGATTTCCTCTACCGCGTATTGAATCACGCCGTTTTCTACCCAAAAGCCTGCCGCACCACGCGAATAATCGCCCGTCACCATATTAGTGCCATGCCCAAGTAATTCAGTAACAAACAAACCCGTGCCAAGCTCAGCTAAGAGCTGCGCAAAGGTATGCGTGGCGGCCACCAATAGATTATGCGATCCACCCGCGTTGCCCGTGGTGCTCATGCCTAGTTTTCTGGCTGAATAGCTGGATAAAAAATAACCATTTAACACGCCTTGGCTAACCACATCCCGCGCCACGGTGGCTACGCCTTCCGCATCAAAAGCGCCGCTGCTCATGCCTTTTTTCAAGAAAGGATCTTCTGCGATACTCACACAAGGCGCAAACACGCTGGTTCCCAAGCTATCGGGCAAAAAGCTAGATTTACGATAAAGGCTGCTACCGCTAACGGCTTGTACAAAAGTACCAATCAAGCCAGAGGCCACGGGC
Source organism: Iodobacter sp. (assembly GCF_025352645.1). GTDB lineage: Bacteria > Pseudomonadota > Gammaproteobacteria > Burkholderiales > Chitinibacteraceae > Iodobacter. The sequence continues at coordinate 48,986 of NZ_JANXSO010000017.1, forward strand.
GCTTCAAATAGCACCGGATATTCGCCCGTTTTAACGCGGCGCGCACCTAAGCGGCGCAGGGATCGCTCACCTGCACGCTGGCCTACCGCCACCGCAGAATCTAAATCTAAATAAGCGCGTGCGGAGCTATACCAATAATCACGCTGCATGCCAGATTCATCTTCCGCAATCACCGCCGCCGATAAACTATAGCGAGAGCTGCATTCTGCCCCCATAAATCCAAGCGAATTGGCATAAACAAAGCGGCTAGCGCCTGTCGATACCGATGCCCCTTCTGAGTTACTAATCCGTGCATCCACACCACGCGCAGCGTCTTCGCACTCGGTCGCCAGCGCAATAGCCCCTTCAACTGATAAATCCCAAGGGTGGTAAAGATCAAAATCAGGGAAGGATGTCGCCAAGCGATCTGCGTCTGGTAAGCCAGCAAAGGAATCTGCTGCGGTAAAGCGGGCAATCGCCAAGGCCGCCTTTACGGTGTCTTTAATCGCCGCAGCAGAAAAATCACTACTGCTGGCGTGCCCCTTTTGCTGCCCCAGATACACCGTAACGCCAACGCCTTTATCACGGTTGTATTCAATGGTTTCTACTTCGCCAAGGCGCACCGAAATATTTTGGCCATAACCCTCAGACACATCCACATCGCAGGCCGTTGCACCTTGGATTGCGGCTTGTTCCAGTACTTGGCTGGCTAAATCACAGAGTTCTTGCTGATTAAAACTAAATTCGGACACTGGTCATTTCCCGTTTTAAGAGATCGAAGTCAAAGGCTTAATATCCACAAAAAAACAAAAATCACGAAACACGCCACGTAGCAGCGCCTCAACTTTTGCGCCTTATGTTTTTTATGGGCCAAAATAATTTTGCGATATCGGCCCCTTTTAAGGGTGCAAATATGCATTTTTACCTTATTCGTGTGCGCTTGATTGCAAACTGATCGCAAAGCAAGGCGCAGTCTTTGGTATCATACCGGTTTTGCACGCAAGTAACCCTATCATGGCAAGACCAAAGCACGACCTCCCAGACGACGATATTGAGTACGTCAGTAAAACAGAAATGAAGACCGAGATGACTGCGCTGCAAAAACTCGGCGAAAAACTCGTTCCGCTCGATAAAAAGCAGCTGGCCACACTAAAGCTACCCGAACGCCTATTTGACGCCATCTTGGCGGCAAAAAAAATCACGGCCAATGGTGCAACGGCAAGGCAAAAGCAATTTATTGGCAAATTAATGCGTGATGTTGATCCTGAACCCATCAACGAGCTGCTGAATAAATTAGCCGGTCTTTCTGATCGCCACAGCGCATGGTTGCATCGCTTAGAGCGTTTACGCAGCAGCATGCTGACTGATCCTAAGGTCGTTGAGAACTTCGTTACCGAACATCCAGACGTCGAGATTCAACAACTGCGCCAGTTAGTCCGCAACGCTTTAAAAGAGCGTGAGCTACAAAAACCTGCCAAAGCGTTCCGTGAATTATTTAAGCTGATTAAACAATATATTCCAGAGCCAGCTCTGCCCGGCCTAGAAACCAGCTCAGATGATGATGAAATGGAAGAAGCAGAATAAATGAATTGGCAAATCGAATGCACTGCAATGCTGTTCGATATGGACGGCACCTTAGTTGACTCCACCCCTTGTATTGAAGGGCTATGGCGACGATGGGCCGTTCGCCAACATTTAGACCCTGATTATGTCATGCAGCATGTGCACGGACGCCGTGGCATAGAAACCATCGCCCTTGTTGCGCCCCATCTTGATGCCGCTGCAGAAGTTGCGCTATTGCTAGCAGAAGAAGCCCGCACTTTAGATGGCACAGTTGCTATTGCTGGCGCGGCAGAGTTTTTAGCCCTGCTTCACCCAGAGCAGTGGGCCGTTGTGACCTCTGCACCCCGCTCTATCGCCTTAGCCAAGCTCGCTTACGCCGGCCTACCTACACCGCTACATATTATTTCTGCCGATGACGTAAGCCAAGGCAAACCCCATCCCGAAGCCTTTTTAAAAGGGGCGGCGCTTTTTAATTTAGCCCCTCAGCAATGCGTGGCTTTTGAAGACGCATTAAGCGGCGTGCAATCAGCACAGGCCGCAGGCATCCCCGTAATTGCGCTCACCTCATCGCATTCCAAAGCACAGCTCAGTCATGCGGCACAAGTCATTGATAACTATCACGCACTCACGCTTCAAATCGGCGCAAAAATGGTGATATCCGCCACTCAGTAATCCCCTCTAGGTTACCCTTCATGAATACCTTAAAAATCGGCCTTGTCTCCACCTCAGATCGCGCATCCAGCGGTGTCTATCAAGACCTAGGCATTCCTGCACTTACAGAGTGGCTCGGCTCTGCTCTTAGCAGCCCTTACACCTTGAGCAGCCGCTTAATTAGCGACGATCAAGCCAGCATTGAGATCGCGCTTAAAGAGCTGGTGGATATTGAGGGCTGCCATTTAGTCCTGACAACCGGTGGCACTGGCCCCGCGCTGCGCGATGTAACCCCTGACGCCACGCTAGCCATTGCCGATCGCATCATGCCAGGCTTTGGCGAGCAGATGCGTCAGGTTAGTTTGCATTACGTGCCAACCGCTATTCTTAGCCGCCAAGTTGGCGTAATTCGTAAGCAATGCCTGATTTTGAACTTGCCTGGCCAACCAAAATCCATTAAAGAAACACTGGGAGGCGTAAAAGACGCCGCAGGCAAGGTCATCATCAACGGCGTTTTTGCCGCCGTGCCTTACTGCGTTCAGCTATTGGAAGGCCCTTACATTGAAACCCACCCTGAGGTGGTAGCCAGCTTTCGCCCAAAATCGGCGCTAAAGCCTGCTTAATATGCAACAAACATGGTGGGCTTCAGCCCAATCCTATCAACTTAAGCGAGCCAGCAGAAAGGTGCTGCGGATAGGCACCGCCCCAATCAACAAGGACTAACAAATGAGCACACTACCTTGCGTAGAAATTGAAACCACCAGCCAGCCCAGCGCCAGCGTGATTTGGCTGCATGGCCTTGGCGCAGACGGCAATGATTTTGCGGGGATTGTTCCTGATCTACAACTGCCGGCAGATTTAGGCGTTCGTTTTATTTTCCCACACGCGCCTAGCATGCCCATTAGCTGCAATAACGGCTATGTAATGCCCGCTTGGTACGATATTTTACATTTTGATCAAATCAGCCGTCAGGCCGATGTGGCGGGGGTTAAGGCATCAGTTGAAATGATCCGTGCGCTAATTAGCCGTGAAAACCAACGCGGCATCGCCAGTGAGCGGATTATTCTGGCAGGGTTTTCGCAAGGTGGTGCCATTGCTTACACTGCTGGCGTACTCCACCCTGAAAAACTCGCGGGGATTGTGGCGCTATCGACGTATTTGCCCGCACCTGAGCTACTTCAAGCGGGCCTTGCCAACCAAGCCACCCCAATCTTTGCCGCGCATGGCAGCGCAGATCCTGTGGTAGGCGTGCAACTGGGTGAAGCCGCCAGAGATCAGCTACAGGCGCTTGGCTTTAGCATTAGCTGGCAAACATGGCCGATGCAACATTCGGTATGCATGCCAGAAATCCAAGCAATTGGGCAATTTATCACGCAGTGCCTGCGCTAAAAGCTAAATGACGCGGCTATTTACCTAGCCGCCGCGCGAATGGCTTTCATCTTGATCGGCGAATCGCTCATCACATGATCCACGCCTAGTTTCTCTGCTGCTTGATAGGCAGCAGAGGAATCCACGCCAAACACGATGATTTTTACCTCTGGATTGGTCTTAAAGCAGCTCACCGCAGCGGGTGTCCACCAACGAGCTTTCACTTCTGAACGCCCCTCGCCCAGAGTAAATTTCTCAACCACCGTTACCGTGCGCTCCAGCTCCATACCTACCCATGCCCCTGCTGCAGGCGGTGTTTCGCAGCTACCGCTTAATGCCACGCTACTGAGGCGCTGCCGAGTTGCATCTCTGGATTCAAACACCCTCGCCTCGCGATAATCCGCCAACAAAGTTAAAATTTCTTTTTCTGTTGAGTAAATTCTGACTCGATCCCACGCTTTTTCTTCATCCAGCACCTTGGCTACGCTCGCCACCAAGGGCGCGGCGGGCAGTTGCTTCATATCCAGCAAAATCGGCACGAACTTAGGAATCACTTGTAAGGCCGCTTGCAGTGTGGGGATACGCACTGGCTGCTCGCGATAGGGAAATACTTTATTCCCGGCGGCATCTAGGCGGCTAAATGTATGGCCAGCGTTTAACTCTGCCAATTGCAAAAAGCTAAAGCTATTCAAAGCACCTTTGCCCTCCGTTAAAGCAGAAACATCCGCAGGCCGATACAATACAGGCACGCCATCACTCGTCATTTGCACGGTAATCCACAACATATCAGCACCATTGGCCAGCGCGCTTTGCACGGCCAGTAGCGTATTTTCTGGCGCATCCCCCGTCCCAGCACGATGAGCCACCAAAAGTGGCGCAGCATGACTCGCTGCCATCGTCATCACGCACAGCGCCACTAACAGTTTATTTACTAATCCAGAATGCATGACGATTCCTCAGCACAAATCAATCAGCGTAGAACAAGCAAATGACAAAAGAATGAAAACTAGTAAGCACCCTAAAAATCAGTAAAATAAGCACATTAAAATAATATTTAAGAAGTCTTTGTTATTAAAAGACAAAAAGTGATTATTTTATTTGGCATACGGCCCTATCTAAGGCATTATCCGCCACCTTGCCACACACGCTCGTGGCACTCGCCTAGGCATACAAACTAATGACAATTGGAATTATCGGCGCAATGGAGCCGGAAGTGGCTCACCTGATTGAGACACTCGAAAACAGCAGCAAAGAAACCGTGGCTGGCATCGATTTTTATAGCGGCACCCTTGCTAATCAACATGTGGTTGTTACCCGTTCTGGCATTGGCAAAGTGGCAGCCAGCATCGCCACCACTTTATTGATTGCCAAATATCAGCCTAGTGCCGTGATCAACACCGGCTCAGCCGGCGGGTTTGTCGATCACTTAGACATTGGCGACATTGTGATTTCTTCTGAAGTGCGCCACCATGATGTAGACGTTACCGCTTTTGGCTATGAGATTGGTCAAATGGCACAACAACCCGCCGCCTTTACACCCGATGCAAGCTTGGTTGCCGCAGCACACCGCGCCGTTGCCAGCCTTGGTCAGGTTAAGGCCATTGACGGGCTTATCTGCACCGGCGACAGCTTTATCTGCGACAGCACCCGCACCGCGCAAATGCTTAAAAACTTCCCAACCATGGCCGCTTGCGAAATGGAAGCCGCCGCGATTGCCCAAGTTTGTCATCAACACACACTGCCTTTTGTGATTATTCGCTCGCTATCCGATAACGCGAACAATGATTCACCCGTCGACTTTGACCAATATCTGATTAAAGCCGGTTATCACTCGGCCTTAATGGTGATTGCCTTACTGAATGAGCTGGATAACAGCCATCAGCGGCAAAAACCCCAAGACACGGCCATCGCCCAGCACTAAGCATACTGATGGTCTATTTTCTTTTGAAAATGGACCATCATATCCATGCCTCGCATCCAATAAACTAATAACATTCTTAATGCTAAATACTTGCAGCAAAAATAATGCAATTGGCATTAACACCCATTCTCTAAAATGTTGCGCAATATCACTTTGCTAAATTACCCCACTGATATGATTATTTTTTGTGGAGGTAATATCTGATGCAAAAGTTTAGAATTGAACACGATTTATTAGGCGAAAAAGCAGTCCCATTTAATGCCTACTATGGAATCCACACCCAACGCGCCATAGAAAACTTTCAAATATCGCAAAGTAAAATTAGCGACAATCCAATTATGGTTAAAGCACTCGCAAAAACAAAAAAAGCCTGTGCCTTAGCCAATGGCGAAATCGGCAGTATTGAGCCAAAAATAGCCAAAGCTATTGTGCATGCCTGCGATGAAATCATTTCAAATAACCGCTGCTTAGATCAATTCCCAAGCGATGTATTTCAAGGTGGTGCGGGCACTTCGGTCAATATGAATGCCAATGAAGTAATTGCCAATTTAGCGCTAGAATTATTGGGCCACCCTAAAGGTGAATACCAAACCATTCACCCTAATGATCACGTTAACAAATGCCAATCAACGAATGATGCCTACCCAACCGCGTTTAGAGTGGCACTATACGAACACCTATTGATTTTAATGCAGCATATGGAAAATCTTTCTAGCGCATTTATGCATAAATCAGTTGAATTTAAATCTGTGCTAAAAATGGGCCGTACCCAGCTGCAAGATGCCGTACCTATGTCGCTAGGACAAGAGTTTCACGCATTTTCCACCTTAATCAACGAAGATGTTCGCTTAATTGGGCAAATCAAAAACTTACTGCTTGAAGTTAACTTGGGTGCCACCGCTATTGGCACGGGGATCAACGCACCACATAACTATGGCCCGCTCGCCGTTGAAAAACTATGTGAAGTCACCGGCCATGCTTTTAAGTCCTCCGAAGATTTAATTGAAGCCACTTCGGATTGTGGCGCCTATGTTATAGTTTCTAGCGTACTTAAACGCACAGCCACCAAGCTCTCCATGATTTGCAATGACTTGCGGCTATTGTCTTCTGGCCCACGTGCGGGCCTTAAAGAAATTAACTTACCTGAATTACAGGCAGGCTCCAGCATTATGCCCGCTAAGGTGAACCCAGTTATGCCTGAAGTGGTTAATCAAGTTTGCTTTAAAGTGATTGGCAATGATTTAACCATTACTATGGCGGCAGAAGCAGGACAATTGCAGCTTAATGTAATGGAGCCTGTAATTGCCTCATCACTATTTTAATCTATCCATTTATTACAAAATGCCATGCTCGGATTAAAAGATAAATGCATTGATGGCATTACCGCCAATATAGAAACATGCCGCAAAAATGTACTTAATAGCATTGGCATTGTCACCTTTCTTGACCCTATTTTAGGCCATGAAAAATGCGATGAAATTGGCAAAATATGTGCGCAAACAGGGCAAACAGTGATGCAGGTTTGCTTGGAGAAAAAACTACTTAACCAAGCGCAACTCAATGATATCTTCTCAAATGAGAATTTACTTAATCCGCAATACCTAGGTAAATGCTATTTATAAGCAGCTACGTATCACTTAGTAAAATGGATATAGCTTGGTACTAAGCTACGGTTTCTCTACCTATTTAAAAAAAGTTATGCCACACAGCCCAGATAAATAGCCCATATAGCGTGAGCCATAGCCCGCGCTATTTTTAACGCCAAAATCATCACGTCTTTAAAGCGCACCAACACGGCTCAGCTGATTGCCAGCCTCTTTTTGTAGGCGCAACCCTAGCTAATAGACTTCCCATTAATACATTCAAATAGCCCCTTTGGCTCATTTTTTGTCGGTTGCCTGAAAGTATCAACGCTAAGAGATATAAGCCATAGAGCCGCAGCAAATAGCTGTCCCTAGCGTATATTGGCTTACATGAAATATATGATATTGTTTGCGTGAGAGGCCTAATTAGGAAAATTTAACAATAGAAAATTATATTTTTATTATTAACTGCGCAAGCGACCTTGTGCCCCTAGCAGCACTGGCTCGCGGCGAGCCAGAAGCCATCACGCCGCTTCATCCTAAGTATGATTTAACTCACAATTATTTTATTTTAGCGCATACCACTTCTTTTTTAAGAAATAAACAATCGTTTTATTCATACGGATATCTAGCATCAAACTAAGCGGACATTTATCGAAAAAGGCAACTAAACATCAAATAAATAACACATACCACACTCTAGCAAAAACAAATAAATCAAGCATAGAAAGAATATAAGGCATACCACGTGAATTTTTACACGCACAAGTAAATAAAACTGAGCTGGCATTTAGGAGGAAAATGCAACTTGATGCTAAGCAATATTAGTTTAGCAGTAAAACATTAAGCACTTATAGAGATGTAACAATTAATAAATATTAGCAGAAAGATACGCAATATTAAGCAATTCTAATAAATTGTAATCCTTGCGTTATTTATAAATGTCAAACTACACTTAATTATATTTAGTGTAGTTGTTCATATTTACTGGAGAAATCATGTCTATTACTTTTATTACAAAAAACATTGCGATTGCATTTAGCACCTTAATCCTAAGCAATATTGCACAAGCAACCGTCTACTCAAATACGGCCGCTCAAGATTCATCAGGCAACTTTATACTGGTTCCGGGCTTAGGTAGTGATGGCGGCAGCTCAAGCGCCACTACTAGCTTTGGTCAGCACTTTGTTGCCACAGGTGAAACACTGCAAAATTTTAATTTTTATGCCTCAGAAGGTAACCGTGGCAACATTAGCTTTGCCATCGCCGCATGGGATGGTCAAAAAGCGATAGGGCCTGCGCTTTATACCAGCTCAAATATTCTTTACAACGCCGGTTCACAAGCATTAGGTGCGAGCGGGCTTAACTTATCACTCACGGCTGGCAAGCAATATATCGCCTACCTAAGCACGGCAGGGATAGCATCACCCGCTGGAAACATCTGGATGAAAAGCTCCAGCACCAACGGCGGCTTAAACGACGGATTTGCCTCCATTAACTCCAACGGTGCAAACCCGCTATCACTTTCACAATCATGGACTAATTCGAATACAAACCTTAACTACACCGCAACCTTTACCACTCCAGTACCAGAACCTGAAACCTATGCACTATTAGGGCTAGGCTTGATCGCCATAATGACACGGCAGCGTAAAAACTTTAAATCAATACGCTAGGGCTTTGATGTGTATTACAAAGCGTAAAAGTATTGAATAGCCAGCAACACCAGTATGGCGTATCCCGCAGCAAGGATATCGTCGATCATTACGCCAATACCGCCTGGCACGCGTTGATCGAACCAACAAATAGGCCAAGGTTTAAAAATATCGAACAATCTAAATAAGGCAAAAGCGAATAGCCAGCCTCGAGGATTAAGTGGCACAAATAGTAGCACCAGCCACATGGCAACAATCTCATCAATAACAATGCCACCAAAGTCGTGGACGCCTAGGATATTGCCTGTAATCTCGCTGGCCCAGCAGCCAATTAGGAAGACAGGCAAGCAGAGCCAAGCAATGGACAGCGGAGATACGCACTGTATCAATAAGGCATATAAGGGCAATGCCGCCAACGTACCAAAAGTACCAGGCGCTTTTTTAGCCAAACCACTTCCAACACCCAAAGCAATAAAATGCGCAGGATGCGCTAATAAAAACCGCCAGTCAGGGTGAACAAGCAGCTTTTGTGGATGATCATGCATACAAAACAACCCAATCTAATAAGAATATCAACTTAAAACGTGGCTAGGTGGCTAGGTGGCTAGGTGGCTAGGCAAAATGATCAAAGCCATGAAATGTAATCGGCAATGGCTGTTTTGCGGCATCCAGCAGGGTGACATCACTACCCTGGCGAATCATCCCAACCTGCGTAAGGGGTAAATCCAGCTCTGCAGCCAGCGCAACAATAACCGCGTGCTGATCGGCAGCGGCAGTAAAGCAGAGCTCATAATCATCCCCCCCCGCCAAAAATGCCTCTTGCTGTAAATACTGCGGCAAGCCAGCCACATCTGGCGCAAAAGGCACGGCATCGAGCCAAACTTCAACCCCGCAAGCCGATTGCTCACAAATATGCCGTAAATCTGCCAATAAGCCATCTGAGATATCTAAAGCCGCCGAAGCAATGCCGCGCAAACGCAGCCCAAGTGCTATGCGTGGCGTCGGCAAATCCAAGCGCAAGTCACACCGCACAGCAAGCGCCTCAGCCAGCGTTGCTCGCCCAGTACGGTGCATAACGGCAGCAGCAGCGGCCCCTAAATAACCCGACACCCAGACTTCATCCCCCGCCTTCGCACCACTGCGTAATAAGGCCTGGCCGCGTGGCACATGCCCCGCAATTTGAATGGCAATGGTCAACGGCCCGCAGGTTGTATCGCCCCCAATTAAGGAGAGATCATATTCATCCGCCATTGCCAGCAAGCCACGGCTAAAAGCGGCTAACCATGGTGCATCCATAGTGGGCATGGCAATCGATAAGGTAAACCAACTTGGCTCTGCTCCCATCGCAGCTAGATCAGACAAATTAACCGCGAGCGCTTTGCGCCCTAGGCGCTCAGGATCTGCATCTTGGAAAAAATGCCGCCCAGCCACCAGCATATCGGCTGAAATGGCTAACTGATCGCCAGCTGCAACAGAAACCAGCGCCGCATCGTCCCCCACGCCCAAATCGGCATTTTTAGCGGGGCGTTTAAAATAATAAGCAATGAGATCGAATTCGTTCAAGGCGCTTCAAGTCCATTCTAGGAGCGATGTTTGGCGGGTATTCATAGGCATTCACATCGCGTATAGATAAAAAAAGACGGGCTAAGCCCGCCTTTCGATCAATCAACACATAAAACGACGCATTAGGCGCGGCGTTTGGCGCGATTAGCCACTACTTCATCAGCACGAACAGACTCGGCCAGTTTATCTAGCACGCCATTCACAAATTTATGCCCATCTAAACCGCCAAAAGTTTTAGCCAGCTCGATTGCTTCATTGATAATCACAGGGTAAGGCGTTTCTGGCATGCACACAATTTCAAATGCGCCTACATACAAAACAGCAGCCTCAACCACGCTGACTTCATCCATCGGACGGTCAAGGTGCGGTGAAAGTGCAATTTGTAATGTTTTGATGTCTTTAATTACCCCAAACAAAATAGAGCGGAATAAGTTTTTATCTGCACGCTTATAAAGCGCACTTTTTTCGCTTTGACTGGACGCTTCGCTTTCCCAAGTTACATCACTTTTTGACAAAAACTCTTCAATATTGCCGGGGGTATCTGCGGCCAATAGCCATTGATAAACACCTTGCACGGCAAATTCACGGGAGAGACGACGGGATGATTTTGGTTTTGCTACATCGGAGGTCATGCTTGTAATGCCTTTAATAAATTCGCTGTTTCTACGGCGACACGCGCAGCGTCAGTGCCTTTTTCAAGCACACGCACTTCAGCTTGTTCGTCGTTTTCAGTGGTTAAGATGGCGTTTGCCACAACAATGCCGTAATCAAGTCCGATACGGCTTACACCAGCGCCAGATTCATTGGCAACCAGCTCAAAATGATAAGTTTCCCCACGGATCACTGCACCCAACGCAATCAGTGCGTCAAAACGATCCGATTCAGCCATCGCAGCCAAAACCAGTGGTATTTCCAAAGCGCCAGGCACCGTAGTAATCAGCATATCTTGCTCGGCCACGCCCAGTACTTTAAGTTCAGCCACGCAAGCATCGCGTAAACCTTCGCAGACCGGTGTATTAAACCGGCTCATTACAATACCGATACGTAAGCCATTGCCAGTCAAATTAGGCGCAATAAAAGGAATATTTGCAGCGATGCTCATTATTTTTTTCCTTGAGACAATTCAAATCCAGTAATTTCTAAGCCAAAACCCGTCATGCTTGGGATGCGGCGCTCCGGCGACAATAAACGCATTTTACCCACACCCAAGTCTTTTAGCATTTGTGCACCAATACCATAGGTGCGCAAATCCCACTTCTTGCTTTCATTTAAGCCTAATTCTGGCAAAGCGCGGGCCAATAAATCACGGCCATCTTCGCTGCGATGCAGCAGTACCATCACGCCACAGCCCACCTTGGCAATCGCCTCTAGCGACGATTTTACATCCCAAGAGTGGCCGCTCTGGCCTAAATCCATCCAATCAATCACCGACAAAGGCTCATGCACCCGCACCAAAGTTTCAATTTCAGGGCTAGGAACCCCTTTAATTAAGGCCAAATGGCTGGCAGACGTCAGCTTATCGGTGTACACCGCCAGCTCAAAATCACCAGCAAAGGTGGTAATGGTGCGGCGACCTGCGCACGCGACTAAGGACTCTGTGCGGCTGCGATAATGAATAAGGTCGGCGATAGTACCAATTTTTAGCTGATGCTGTTCAGCAAATACCAAAAGTTCGGGCAAACGGGCCATAGTGCCGTCGTCATTCATGATCTCGCAGATCACGCTGGCGGGCGTTACCCCTGCCAAAGCGGCCAGATCACAACCAGCCTCAGTATGCCCTGCCCTGACCAGCACCCCGCCAGGCTGCGCCATAATCGGGAACACATGACCAGGCTGCACGATATCACTCGGCTTGGCATCAAAGGCAATGGCTTTTTTAATGGTTAAAGCGCGATCATGCGCAGAAATCCCCGTGGTCACGCCTTCGGCCGCTTCAATGGACGCCGTAAAGTTAGTGCCAAAGCTGGAGCCATTGGCACGCACCATAGGCGCAAGCCCCAGATAGGCACAGCGCTCGGCATTTAAGGTCAGACAAATCAGCCCACGGCCATGTTTAGCCATAAAATTGATGGCCTCAGGCGTAACAAAGTCTGCTGCCAGCACCAGATCACCTTCATTTTCGCGATCTTCTTCATCAACCAACACCACCATGCGCCCGGCGCGCATTTCTTCAATAATTTCCTGGACCGGGGAGATATTGACGCTCATAACATACCTTTAAAGATCACTAACTTCTGAATAAATGAATCCGGCAGTGCGCATCACGGCGCTTAGTTTAGGGCCAGACAGTCTGTCATGCAGGCAGTAAGCCTGCATTGTCCCAGATCAGCAGGGGATAGACCACCATTTTGCCAATGTATAAGAACTGGAAACGATGATGAGTAATACATCAGAAAATATGCCAAACGGGCAAAGTTCTTTCTTTCACCTGACGGCTCTGCTACTCTCTGGCACCTCATCATAAATACCTTAGCGTATTTGCTAAGCCAATGGATTCACGAGTTTTTAAATTCATTCCATTCGCCCCCCCGTACAAATAAGCCAGACGATTGGAAAATGATTAGATTTCAGATTGCCAAATGGGCCGCATGGGCTCCCGCAGCAAACACATCACAGGCAAGTCTGTTAAACCTCGCTGGTTTAAGTAATGAAGCCCCCTCACTCAGTGAAATGCCTGCCATGTTGCGCCGCCGAGCCGGCCGCTTGGGCAAAACAGCGCTGCATACTGCCTATCAGGCCGCTGACCAAGCCACAGGCTGCCCAGTTATTTTTGCCTCCCGCTACGGTGATATGGCTCAGTCTGTAGAGCAACTGCAACTGTTAGCCCAAAGCGGCGCGCTGTCACCTAGCGCCTTTAGCATGTCGGTGCATAACGCTATTTCTGCTTTGTTTTCAATTGCCCGCAAAGACACCGCCAGCTACACCGCGATTGCCGCTGGAGAGGAAACCATAGAAGCGGCATTCACCGAAGCGATCGGCCTACTGGCTGATGGCGCAGCAAGCGTATTACTGGTGTACTACGAAGAGCCTTTATCTGCGCCGCACCATGTTTTTGCAGCGTATCCCACCTTTGCACATGCCTTTGCCTGCCGTTTAGTAAAAGCCGACAGAGGATTTAGCCTCAGCAGCCACACCACAACCAGCACCACCGCTAATCTAGCTGACGGTTTGGCCGTACTGGATTTTTTACTTTCAGAACAGCACAGCCTCCTGCATACCGCTGGAGCACGAACCTGGGTCTGGCAACAAAATGTTTAAGTCATTTGAACGAGGGTGGCGTATTCTTGCCACGGCGATAGCCTTCAGCGTATTTGGCGCTGGTGGATTGCTATTGGGTTTGGTTTTTTTCCCACTACTTAATCTGTGCATGCAGCAAAATTCACAAAAAACCCGTATTGCCCGCCTCACTGTTCATTATGCGTTTAAGCTCTTTATTGAATTAATGCGCATCACGGGAATTTTGCGTTACCGCATCAACGGCATAGAAAAGCTGAACCGCCAAGGCTTACTGATTCTGGCCAACCACCCCACCCTGATTGACGTGGTGTTTTTGATTTCGCTCATCAAAAATGCCGACTGCGTAGTCAAGGCTGGGCTAGCCAAAAACCCTTTTACCCGTGGCCCGATTAAAGGCACAGGTTATATTTGCAATGACTCCGGCACACAGCTATTGGATGATTGCATAGCGTCACTGCATGCAAGCAACAATCTGCTTATTTTTCCCGAAGGCACACGCACCGCCACCGATGGCAGCATGAAGCTACAACGAGGCGCTGCCAATATTGCTTTACGCGGCGAATGCAATATCACCCCCGTAACAATACGCTGTACCCCACTCAGCCTAACCAGAGGGCTGCCGTGGTGGAAAGTACCGGCCAGCCAGATGATTTTTACCTTGGACGTAGGTGACGATATTGCGGTTGCGCCGTTTTTAGCACAGGCTAATGGCGAAACCGCCCTCGCCGCACGCCAGCTTACACAGCATTTGCACGACTATTTTTTACCGGAGAAACCCGCCCATGCTGGTGCTTGAACAAGAAATTAAAGAACTGATTATTACCGCCCTCAATCTTGAAGACCTCATCCCTGATGATATCGACAGCAAGGCCCCGTTGTTTGTGGATGGGCTAGGACTGGACTCTATCGATGCCTTAGAGCTAGGTTTGGCCCTGCAAAAAAAATACCGCGTTAGCCTATCGGCCGACTCAACAGAAACGCGCGCGCACTTTGCCAGCGTTCAAGCCTTAGCGGCTTTTGTTTCAGCAGCCCAGCCAGCATAAACGCACCACCGCACACGCTTAAATTTAGTTGTAGCAAGGAATAAAGCATGACCAAGCAAGAAATGTTTGAGCGTCTTAGCGCTATTTTGCAAGAAACTTTTGATACAGAAATCAGCAAAATCACGCCAGAAGCCCGCCTTTACGAAGATCTAGATATCGACAGCATCGATGCCGTTGATTTAATCGTCAAACTCAAACCTATCGCGGGCAAACGCCTGCACCCCGACGCTTTTAAAGCCGTTCGCACCCTGCAAGATGTCGTTGACGCACTTTATGAGCTGATGCAGGAAAAATCTGCCGTTTAAGCCTATGCGTAACGTTATTTTAGCGGTGCTAACACTGCTCTATCCTCTGCTTATTTATCGTGGGATGGGGCATTTCGAGCCCAAATGGCTAGCACTTTTGCTGCTAGCCATCGCACTAACACGCGCCGTACTCAGCAAAGAAAAAGTCTGGCTCATTGCCGCTGCAGGTGCGGCAGTGCTGGCTGCGATCAGTTTTTTTAGCAATCAAGCGCTGCCACTTAAACTCTACCCAGTACTGGTCAATGCCGTGCTATGCCTGGTGTTTGCCTTAACACTGGTTTATCCGCCGAGTGCCATCGAGCGACTGGCCAGATTAAGCGAGCCGGACCTCCCCCCCAGCGGCGTGCGCTATACCCGCAGGGTGACGCAGGTCTGGTGTGGTTTTTTTATTTTTAACGGGAGTGCGGCACTGATGAGCGCACTCTGGTCAGACGCCGCATGGGCGATTTACAACGGCTTAATTGCTTATCTACTGATGGGTATTTTATTTCTGGGTGAATGGCTCATTCGCAGGCGAGTAAAGGCAGCACATGGCTGAGTTTATTTCTCTTGATCGCCTCCTTTCTCAAGGGCGGCCTTCCTCATATCTTATTGCCGTTGCAGACACCGCCGAGCAAAACCTTGATTTTGCCGCGTTTTCAATTCAGGCAGCTCGCTGGCGGCAAGCATTTAAAGCGCATTCTGGGCATAAATTTGCCCTGTACTTTAATAACAGCGCCACCTTTGCCGCCGCCCTAATGGGTGCTTGGCAGGCGGGGAAATGTGTTTACCTACCGGGTGACGCCTTACCCTCCACTTTGCAGCGCTTACGTCATGAGGTAGATGGTTTTGCTGGGGATTTACCTAGCGAATACGCGCCAGTACAGCCCAGAGCCGCTGCCATTGACCAGTGGAACGATCTAGACCTTAACGCCATATCACTGGTGGTTTACACCTCAGGCTCTAGCGGCGAGCCCAGCGCCATCCCTAAAAAACTATCGCAGCTGAGTAGCGAAGTGGCGGCTCTCCATGCTTGTTTTGGCCGGCACAGTGCCACGGTGCTGGCTACCGTGTCGCATCAGCATATTTACGGCCTTTTATTTCGAGTGCTCTGGCCGATTTCTGCCGGATATGCTTTTGCCGCTGACCGACTCGCCTTCCCCGAAGACATAGCTGCCGCGCTGAGCACCACCCCAGATGCCGTGCTAGTTGCCAGCCCTGCGCACTTAAAGCGTTTACCAGAACAACTTAATTGGGGCAAAGCAGCAAGCCATTTACGCATGTTATTTTCTTCTGGCGGGCCACTAAGCACCGAGGCACTGCACCTCTGCCGCAGCCTACTACGGCAAGCCCCCATTGAAGTCTACGGCAGCTCCGAAACCGGCGGCATTGCTTGGCGGGCTCGTCAGCAAGATGTGCAAACGGCATGGCAAACATTGCCTGGCGTGGCCGTAAAAGTGCGCGATGAGCTACTACAAGTACGCTCAGCCCATCTAAGCGACGATCAATGGCAGGCCTGCTCTGACCGCGTAACACTAACAGATTCAGGGTTTGAGCTAATAGGCCGTAGTGATCGGATTATCAAGATCGAAGAAAAACGGGTGTCGCTCAACGCAATAGAAGACGCGCTACTCACTACAGGGCTTTTGCAAGACGCCCGCATCGTTGCGCTTAAGGGAGCAAGGCTTACGCTAGGTGTTGTTGCTACACCGAACACAGCGGGCTGGCATCTCTTTGATACCGCAGGCAAACGCGCACTGAATCAACAGCTACGCAAAACTTTGGCCCTTTGTGTAGAAGCCAGCGCCCTGCCACGGCGCTTTCGATACTTGCATGCGCTGCCTACCAACAGCCAGAGCAAAGTCACCGAAACCGCACTTGCAGCGCTCTTTGACCCACGCCGCCCAGAGGCACGCGTACTGTCTTTAAGCAGCAATCATGCCTTACTGGCGATTGATGTTAAGGCAGATTCACCTTTTTTTGACGGGCATTTTACTGACTCACCGGTTTTACCCGGTGTGGCACAAATTGAGTGGGCGCTGCGTTTAGCGCGCGAGCTATTTGATCTACCAGCGGTTTTTTTACGGCTAGAGCTAATTAAGTTTCAGCAGGTCATCACCCCTGATAGCCGAATACAGCTGGAGCTTGGCACACAAGCTAAAGCTAACGAATCTGTGCTTACATTTAAATTTCTATCTACTGCAGGCCCTCACGCCAGCGGCAAAATCGTGCTGGGAGCACATCCATGAGCCTCATCAAGATCTGTGTGGTTATCCCCGTATATAACCATGGTGCAGCGATAGGCGCAGTAGTGGCATCCGTACAACGCCATGGACTGCACTGTATTTTAGTTGATGATGGCAGCGACGCTAACTGTGCAGCAGTACTGGATCAGCTAGAAGCAACAGGCATTACACTGATTCGGCTAGCAAAAAACCAAGGGAAAGGCGGGGCAATGATTGCAGGGTTTCGCAGCGCCTCTGCCCTAGGCTATAGCCATGTTTTACAGATTGATGCTGATGGTCAGCACAATACCGCCGACATCCCTAAATTTGTAGTACTGGCTCAGCAAAACCAGCCGGCCTTAATCTGCGGCTGTCCTGTTTACGATGAAAGTGTGCCCAAAGCCCGTCTCTATGGCCGTTATGCCACTCATATTTGGGTGTGGATCAACACCCTATCGCTGGCAATTAAAGACTCCATGTGCGGTTTTCGCGTTTATCCGCTGGCCCCAACTATTGCGCTTTTTGATAGCACCAACATTGGCAAACGCATGGATTTTGATATCGAAGTGGCAGTGCGGCTGCACTGGCGCGGCATGCCTGTCATCAACCAACCGACCCGTGTCAGCTACCCTAGTGATGGGATATCACACTTTAAAGTTCTGAAAGACAATCTGCTGATCTCTCGTATGCATGCCCAGCTTTTTGCCGGAATGCTGCTGCGCTCACCTTTGCTGATCTGGCGGAAAATTGCTGCATGAATAAGCAGAACCAACACTGGGCAGACATCGGCGAAAATACCTTTATTACCGGCATCTGGCTGCTATTTCATGTGCATCGCTTAGCTGGCCGCTGGCCATTTCGGCTGTGTATTTACCCTGTTGTTACCCTGCAATGGCTAACTAGACCCAGCCTACGTTATGCCTCTATGCAATATCTGCAGCGGCTTGAAGCCGCCACAGGCGCGCTCGGCCATACGCCATCAATACGAGACAGCCTAAAACACCTCGCGCTATTTGCCGAAACCATGCTGGATAAGCTGCTCGCTGCATCAGGCAAATATCGCTTTGATCAAATCAAAACCGAAGGCCGCGAAGCTTTTTACGCTGTAGCCGAGCAGGGGCTAGGCG
The DNA here is from genome assembly GCF_025352645.1 of Iodobacter sp. Lineage (GTDB taxonomy): Bacteria > Pseudomonadota > Gammaproteobacteria > Burkholderiales > Chitinibacteraceae > Iodobacter. Next base: position 67,185 of record NZ_JANXSO010000017.1, read on the forward strand.
GCATTATTGTCACCGCCCACCTTGGCTGCTTAGAGCTATGCCGTGCTATGGCGGCGCAGCGGAGCAAAATCCGCCTCAATATTCTGGTGCATACCCGTCACGCCGTACAATTCAATCAATTACTTAAGCGGCTTAACCCAGATAACGACTTACAACTCATTGAAGTCACCGAAGTGGGCCCCGCCACCGCCGTGCTACTGCAAAGCAAAATTGCCGCTGGGGAATACATCGTGATTGCGGGCGACCGTATTCCTGTATTTGCCAGCCAAACCGTACAAGCTGATTTTTTAGGCCATAGCGCCCCGTTCCCAGTTGGGCCCTATATTTTGGCCAACTTGCTCAAATGCCCACTCTATTTACTGGGCTGCATCCATGAAGGGCGTGGCTACCGTATTCATTTTGAAACCCTCGCTGATAAGGTCGTTTTACCACGCGGCCAGCGAGCTATCGCCATGGCTGGCTACGCGCAGCAATACGCCGATGCGCTCACCATCTTGCTGAAACGCTCGCCCTATGACTGGTTCAATTTCTTTGCCTTTTGGGACCAAAGCCATGCCAGCCAATGATACAGCAACGCACCAAGACTATATTTGCCCTGCCAAGCACTGGCTCCACTTTTCAGACTTCCGGAACCCAATCCATGCCAACAACTCATACCCCGGCGATCTGCTTTGACGGCAGCCGCTTAAGCATCGAAGATATCGTCGCAATTTCACAGAAAAAATCATCTGCAGCGCTCTCTGCCAACCCTGATTTTCGTGGCCGTATTCAAAAGGGCGCGGATTTTTTAGACCGTCTACTCAAGGATGATGGCGTTATTTATGGCGTGACCACCGGCTATGGTGATTCTTGCACCGTCACCATTCCGCCTGAGCTAATCGCAGAACTACCGCATCATCTTTACACCTACCACGGCTGCGGCGCTGGGCGTTTTCTGACCCCTGAAGAAACCCGCGCCGTGATCGCAACTCGGCTAAGCTCTTTATCGCAAGGGATGTCAGGCGTTAGCATTGCGCTCTTAGATCAGCTTGAGGCCTTACTTAATCACGACATTCTGCCGCTGATTCCTGCGGAAGGCTCGGTAGGGGCTAGTGGTGATTTAACCCCTCTCTCTTACGTGGCCGCCGTGCTTTGTGGTGAACGTGAGGTGATGTACCGTGGCGAGCGCCGCGATGCCAGCGATGTATTTACTGAACTCAATATCCAACCACTACGCCTGCGCCCAAAAGAAGGCCTCGCCATGATGAATGGCACGGCGGTGATGACCGCACTGGCTTGCCTCGCGTGGCAGCGTGCCAATTATTTATGCAAATTATCCGCCAGACTCACCGCCATGAATGTGGTGGCGAGTGCGGGCAATGCGCATCATTTTGATGAAACCCTATTTGCCGTTAAGCCACATGCGGGCCAGCAAGCGGTGGCCGCGCGTATCCGCAGTGATTTGGCCAGCCCAAAGCCCAGCCGTAACGACGAGCGCTTGCAAGACCGCTATTCCCTGCGCTGCGCGCCGCATGTGATTGGCGTACTAGAAGACGCATTGCCGTTTTTTAGAACCCTGATCGAAAACGAGCTCAACAGCGCTAACGACAACCCGATTATTGATGCGACCAACGAGCGGGTGCTGCATGGTGGGCATTTCTATGGCGGGCATATTGCTTTTGCGATGGACAGCCTGAAAAACACCGTGGCCAATCTGGCTGATTTACTAGATCGCCAGTTGGCGCTTTTGGTAGACACCCGCTTTAATCACGGCCTGCCGTCCAATTTATCCGGCTGCACCGGCCCGCGTGCGGCCATTAATCATGGCTTAAAAGCGCTACAAATCAGTGTATCGGCATGGACGGCCGAAGCACTGAAGCAAACCATGCCCGCCTCGGTGTTTAGCCGCTCGACCGAATGCCATAATCAAGACAAAGTCAGCATGGGCACCATCGCCGCCCGCGATGCCTTACGCGTATTGGAGCTAACCGAGCAAGTAGTTGCCGCCATGTTGATTGCTGCACGTCAGGGAATCGCACTGCGCCGCCGCATCGATCCAAGCTTGCATCTGCCAGAAGCACTGGCCACCATGCAGGCCGATTTAGAAGACCGTATCCCACTGATTGTGGAAGACCGCGCCCTAGATAAAGAGCTGCAGACGCTGATCAGCAATATTCGTGAACAAGCATGGGTGCTGTATGACGAGCAATAATCTCAGCATTGAAATTCAGCTCTCACCAGCTTTTCATGATTTAGACCCGATGAATATCGTCTGGCATGGCAATTACGCCAAATACCTAGAAATTGCCCGCTGCGCCCTATTGGCCAAGTTTAATTACGATTACCCGCAAATGAAAGCGTCCGGCTATGCTTGGCCAATTGTTGATATGCGCTTGAAATACATCAAACCTGCCACCTTTGGCCAGCAATTGATAGTGCACGCCGAAATCACCGAGTGGGAATCGCGCTTAAAAATCAACTATCTGATCCGTGATGCCGTGAGCGGCCATAAAATCAACCAAGCACACACCATTCAGGTGGCGGTGGATATAGAGAGCGGCGAAATGCAATACGTCTGCCCAGCTATTTTATGGCAGCGGCTTGGGGTGGAGGAGCCGCAATGAAAGCAGAAAAAACTCACTCACTATTTTATGCAAGAAACTCCCCCATCCACTTGATATAAAAACAATTAGAAATAATTGATTCATCTAAATTTTAAAAGGTCTTTTCAATGCAGTATCTTGTAATCGCTCTTATTTTATCTTCTATCACTTTAAGTGGCTGCGCATCCAGAGAAACAAAAACCAACCGAAAATTAAGTCAATTAGCTATTGTCACACCACTTATTGACGACACTTACGAATCCAGCGCGAATCATCGTGACAACAACATTAAATCAGAAAAAATCGTACTCGCCTCAGCGACTACACAGTGCCAAAACCAAGGAAAAACACCTGTTGTCCTCGAAAAAAAAATCAAAGAAGCCCCTGAATTCGGCGTAATTCTTAAATTTAAATGCGAGGTCAAATCATCAAAATAAACGGTCCATACTGTTTATTAAGGACAACTCACCATAAAGGAAGCTCCAAAAACAACGGCGCACCCTCTTGGTTCAGCTCAGCAACATTGGTCATTACAAAAGATCTAACAAAACAATGAAAACCATCTTGATGGGATTATTCTTCGCCGCACTAACCCTGAGCGTTCAGGCCACAGATTTAGCCGCCAGCGTCAAAGAGCGGCTCACGCAGCCCGCCGTATTGCGCGGTTATTTTGAGCAAAACAAACAGGTGATAGGGTTTAAAAAGCCACTCATTTCCCGTGGTGATTTTATTGTTGCACGGGATAAGGGCGTGCTCTGGCGCACTAAAACGCCCTTTGCTGGCACGCTTAGGCTAAGCCGCGATGAAATCGTGGCAAAACAGGATGATGGCGAAGTGGCCTTTCGCCTCAGTGCCAGCAAGGAGCCATCAGTCAGAATGATTAATGGTCTGCTGTTTTCACTGCTCAATGGCGATGTCAGCAGCTTGGGTGAGCTATTTAAGATTGAAGGCAGCGTGAATGGCAAATCGTGGCAGCTTTTGCTTACACCCAAGCAGGCCGCATTAGGCAAAATCATGCGCAAAATTGCCTTATCCGGCGATCAATTTGTACGCCAAATTGATCTTGACGAAGCCAGCGGCGATCAAACAACCATCCGCTTTACTGCGCAAAACACTGAGCCTGCTAAACTAAGCAGCGACGAGATGGCCCGCTTTGAGTAACCAAACCTCCACACTGCTGGCCAAAATTTGGCTACTGATCGTGCTCGCCTTTATCGGCCACAATATTTATCTCTGGTCTGGGCATTTACAGCTAGATACCGATATTCTCGCCATGCTGCCACAGGATGAACGCGATCCTACGGTGCAAAACGCCACGCGCCAACTGGCCGATGCGGCGGCAAACCGCGTAGTGGTGCTGGCTGGCGGAGCAGATTGGGAAAACGCCAAAAAAGCCGGCGACGCTTACGCTAAAGCCCTAGTAAACAGCAAATTGCCGCTAACCTTGCGCTACCGCATGGGGGATGAAGCCGAATGGCTGAGTTTTTTTATTCCTTACCGCAAGCAGTTACTGAGTAGCGCACAACAGCAGCTATTGCAAAGCCAGAGCAGCGATCAATTGGCCCAAAAGGCCGTTGCAATGCTGTATCAGCCTGGAATGGGTATGCCACGGCTGGGCGAGTGGCGCGATGATCCGCTTAATCTACTAGGGGGCTGGCTGGGCGAGCGCGCCGCGCAAAGCAAGGTACGCGTCAGAGATGGGCGCTTAAGCATCAGCGTTGGTGAGCAGCATTATGTCTTGCTCACTCTGCAGCAAAGCGGCTCGGCTTTTTCGATTAAAGCGCAGCAAGCGCTAATACCGGCACTGGATGCGGCCAAAGCCGCCGCACTCAGCCAAGCGGGCAAGGTGAGCATCCTAACTGTTGGCATTCCCTTACACGCAGCGGCGGCGGCCACACAAGCCGAGCAGGAAATCCACACCATAGGCATAGGCTCGATGCTCGGCATTGTGCTGCTCACCGTGTTTGCCTTCAGCGCCATTCGCCCGCGCATATTGGTGACGCTATCGATTGCCGTGGGTTTGCTGGCCGCTATTTCGGTCTGTAGCCTAGTTTTTGGCCGCTTACATCTTATTACGCTGGTGTTTGGAGCCAGCCTCGTTGGCGTGGCGGAAAACTACGGCAGCAATTACTTCAGCAGCCGTCAGGGCCGCGCCGCCAGCGAGCGCTGGGCCATGCTAAAAGAGCAAGCGCCGGTGATGTGGCTTGCCATGCTCACCACCGTTATTGGCTATGCCCTACTGGCGCTCACGCCCTTCCCTGGCTTGCGACAAATCGCGGTTTTCTCAGCCGTGGGCTTATTGGCGGCCTTTGTCACCGTGATGTGGTGGTTCCCCTTGTTTGATAAAGGGCGGCTCGATCACACCAAGCTCTCACTCTGGATAGGCACACGCCGTGCGCTTTGGCCTACGCTGGGCAAAAACCGCCTCACGCTGATTTTTACCGTGATCGTCAGTAGTTTATTGCTAGCGGGCGGTATGTCTATGCACAGCAATGACGATATCCGCCTCTTGCAAAGCTCACCACCGGCACTGATTAAGCAGCAGATTGAAGTCGGTAAACTGCTTGATCTACCTAGCCCTGCGCAGTTTTATTTGATTCGCGGTGCAAGTATCGAGGCGATGTTGCAGCAGGAAGAAGCACTCAAAGCTAGGCTTGACCCGATGATTACGCGTGGCCGGATTACGGGCTATCAAGCCATCAGCGATTGGGTGCCCTCCAGCGCGCAGCAAAGCCACAATCTAGCGTTGACTGAGCGTGCTGTTTTTGCAAAAGACGGCGTGTTGGCCAAAGCCAGTGCCTTGCTGGGTGAAGCACTACAACCAGCACACAACACGCCGCCACCATTACTCCTAAACGATTGGCTGGCAGCTGCAGTGTCAGAACCGCTACGCCATCAATGGCTGGGCCAGTTTGAGGGCGGTTACGCCAGTGTGATGCTGATCCGTGGCGTCAGCAGCGCCAGCCAGCTCACCGAGTTGGCCGCCTTAGCACCACAGCTGACGGGTGTGCGCTGGGTGGATAAAGTGGCCGAAGTCTCGGACGTAATGGGCCGCTATCGCGTCAAAATGGCTTGGGTGATTGCTTTAAGCTATCTACTGGTTTTTGCCGCGCTCACATTGCGCTTTGGTCGCAAGGCTTGGCGGGCGCTACTGCCAACCTTACTGGCCAGCGCGCTTACTTTGGCGATATTGGCGCTGCTTGGCCAGCCCTTACAGCTATTTAATATTTTGGCACTGCTGCTGATTTTGGGCATGGGCGTGGATTATGGGATTTTTCTATTAGAAAACCCCGAGCCCCACGCAACTAGGCCGTTTTTATCCGTCACGCTAGCGGCCATCTCTACCCTGCTTGCCTTTGGCCTGCTGGCGCTTTCTGCAACGCCTGCTTTACACGCTTTTGGGCTGACTATGCTGTTTGGCATTGGCCTTTCTTGGTTACTCACTCCTGCATTTATGCCCCTTACCTCCTTCATTCAAGACCGTTAAATCATGATCAATATACTTAATCAATTTGTATTTAAACACCTGCGCACCATCGAAATGGTCGGCGTGTTAATGCGTATTTTTAGCTTTAGCCTCGTCAGCTGGCTGGGGCCGCAAAGCCCATTTATGTTTGTTTGGAGCCTAAACACCATCGACGCCATTATGCTGGCATGGTGCTCGGCCATCAAACGCGATTCTGCTTACACCCTGCTCAATGGCTTCTGGATTATTGTGGGCCTTATTGGCATATTGCGCGCAGGGCAATTTATTCATTGACACCACGCTCCACAGTAGCAAGCACGACAGATTCACCATAGGGAACCTAGAAAAACCCATCTTTCGTCATAATACTGCGTTGCGTTTTAAAAAAAATCTCCTTACATATCAAACATATGCAGCATCGGTTTTTTTAAAATGCGCCTTGTCTTATTTTGAAATATAGGTTTTTCGAGGCCACCTCATAAAAAAAATCAAAATACAGAGAGAAAGAAAATGCGTTTAGAGCACACAGAAATACTGATTATGGGCGCAGGGCCATCTGGCTCGGTGGCGGCGGGTTTATTACGCAAGCAGGGCCGCCAAGTTTTAATTATTGAGAAAGAAACCTTTCCACGCTTTTCAATTGGCGAAAGTCTTTTGCCACAAAGCATGGAATACATTGAAGCGGCAGGCTTTTTGCAAGATGTGATTGAAGCAGGCTTTCAGTACAAAAATGGCGCGGCTTTTGTGCGCGGCGAGCAACGCACTGCGTTTGATTTTCGCGATAAGTTTTCTGCTGGTTGGGGCACTACTTACCAAGTACAGCGCGGCCATTTTGACCACGTTTTAGCCAAGGCAGCCACAAAAGCCGGCGCTGTCATCCGCTATCAAGAGCAAGTCACTGCAGTTGATCTAAGCGGCAAACAGCCCTTGGTCACCGTGCAATCTGCTACCGAAAGCTACCAAATCAGCGCGCGTTTTTTACTGGATGCCAGCGGCTTTGGCCGCATCTTGCCACGTTTGCTACAGCTAGAAACGCCTTCCGATTTCCCAGTGCGCGGCGCTTATTTTACCCATATTGAAGACCATATTTCAGGCGACTTTGACCGCAATAAGATTCTAGTTAGCGTTCACCCAGAGCACCATGATGTTTGGTTCTGGACCATCCCGTTTTCTAATGGCCGCTGCTCGCAAGGCGTGGTTGCACGGCCAGAATTTCTAGAAAAGTACCGCGGCAATGAAACCGAGCGCTTACAGGCCATTATTGCCGAAGTGCCAACGCTATCTGCCGTGCTAAAAAACGCCGTCTGGGATACCCCTGCCCGCCAGTTAATCGGCTATGCCGCGAATGTCAGCAGCTTACATGGCAAGGGCTTTGCTTTGCTTGGCAATGCGGGCGAGTTTCTAGACCCCGTTTTCTCTAGCGGAGTGACCATCGCGGTAAAATCTGCGGCACTTGCCGCTGCCGCTATTGAGCGCGAATTTGCGGGGGAAACAGTAGATTGGCAAGCCGACTACGCCCAACCACTGAAAGCGGGTGTGGATACCTTCAGAGCTTTTGTTGAAAGCTGGTATGCGGGTGGGTTCCAGGATGTGATTTTCTATGAAGAGCAATCAAACGATGTACGCCAGATGATTTCGGCCATTTTGGCAGGCTATGCATGGGATACCAGCAATCCTTATGTAGCTCAACCACGGCGCTTAAAAACGCTGGAGCAATTATGCGCTGCGCCTACTTCAGCAAAATAAGCGCGCAGATCATGCGGCTAAATCACCTGTCAGGAATAAACGCGTGAAATATTTGATCACCGCCCTTTTGCTGGGCTTACTAAGCGCTTGCAGCGATAAGGCTGAGCGTATTAGCCTACCCGCGCTGCGATTAACGCCTGCTGCCTTTGCTGGATCAGTAAGCCTTAGCCAAAGGCTGACGGTGATGCCGCTACCTGCCACTGAAGCACAAAGCAGTAAAACGCTGGATGCACTACTGGAAATCGATGCCGATCAGCTCCAGTTAGCGGGCTTTGCGCTAGGGCAACGGGTTTTAACGCTGCAATGGGATGGGAAAATACTGCAAAGTAAACGCCATCCCTTGCTGCCTGCCGCCGTTGATGAGCAGCGCATCTTGCGCGATGTACAGCTGGTGTACTGGCCAGCAACAGCCATTCAAGCGGCTTTGCCGCCAGAGTGGCGCTTAGACGACGACGATAACAGCCGTACTTTAAGCCTTGGTGATCAAGCCATGATCCGCATTACTTACGCAGCAAAACCGCGCTGGGCAGGGCTAGCCGACTTACACAACACAGCAGAACATTACCGCTTAGTGATTGATTCAAAAGAAACAGCGCCATAAGCTGCCATCGCCTTTAAAGAAAACACACCATGAGTATTTACCTTAATCATTTAGGCATCATTTGCGCTCTAGGCGAGGGTAGTCATGCCGTGCGCAAAGCGCTATTTGCTGACGCCCCCAGCGGAGTTACCCCCCAGCCCAGCCTCGGCATATCCCTGCCTTTAGGCGCAGTCACTAAACCACTGGCAGACTGCAGCGTTTTACCTGCAGAGTTGCGAAGCCGTAACAATGCGCTGCTGCTAAGCGCCCTAGTGCAAATTCGGCCCGCCGTGGATGAAGCCATTGCCCGCCTTGGCGCACATCGCATTGGCATTGTGTTAGGCACCAGCACTTCAGGGATTGGCGAAGCGCAGAGCGCCATTGCACAGCACTTGCAAACCGGCCAGCTTCCTGAGCGTTTTCATATTGCCCAGCAAGAGTTAGGCTCTCCAGCGGCGTGCCTCAGCACACTATTAAAACTGGCAGGGCCTTCTTTAGTGATTTCCACCGCCTGCTCATCCAGCGCAAAAGCCATGGCCAGCGCAGCGCGGCTGCTCAATGCGGGGCTATGCGATGCCGTCATTTGTGGCGGCGTGGATTCACTATGTGATTTCACCGTAGCGGGCTTTGCAGCCTTGGAGTCGGTTAGCAGCGAGCGCTGCCTACCCATGAGCATCAACCGCCACGGCATCAATATCGGCGAAGGCGCGGCCCTTTTTCTGATGAGTAAAGCAGCGGGGCCGGTGGCCTTAGTGGGCTGGGGAGAAACCTCAGACGCTCACCATATCTCCGCCCCCGATCCAAGCGGCCAAGGGGCTATCAGCGCCATGCAGCAGGCGCTTAATCGCGCCGAGCTCATGCCAGAGCAAATTGACTATATCAATCTGCACGGCACCGCTACTCAGCAAAATGATGCGATGGAAAGCCTAGCCGTTAACCAGCTATTTGGTGCCCAAGTACCCTGCAGCTCCACCAAACCCCTTACCGGCCATACTCTAGGCGCGGCGGGCGCAATTGAGGCGGCACTGTGCTACTTAACACTCCATGGCAACCCTAATGAACAACTCCCCCCACACTGGTGGGATGAGGCGATCGACCCCACAATTGCACCGCTGGCTTTAGTTAAAGCTGGGCAAAACGCCAAACTGCAGTACGTTTTAAGCAATTCATTTGCTTTTGGCGGCAGCAACGCAGTGCTGATTTTTAAAAAAACCACGGGGCCGCAAGATGACGCCCATTGAATACGCCATTGGCGACATCATGCCCCACTCCGCCAGCATGCTACTGCTCGACCGTGCCATCCAAGGGGACGACAAGCAGTTTGAAGCCGAAGTCACCATCCGCGCAGATAATTTGTTTTTTAGCGGCTCTGGCGTGGGTAGCTGGGTGGGCATCGAATATATGGCCCAAACCGTTGCCGCATGGGCCGGCTGGCACGCCCGCTTAAGCGGCCAGCCACCTAAAATCGGCTTTTTGCTAGGCAGCCGCCGCTATAGCTGCAGCGTCAGTGAGTTTAGCGAGGGGCAGCGGTTAAATATCCATATCAGCAGAACTTTTCAGGCCGACAATGGCCTAGGCCAGTTTGATTGCAAGATTGTGATTAATGATCAAGAAGTGGCACAAGCTGCACTCACCGTCTTTGAACCGCTTGATGCCAGTGCATTTTTAAAAGGTAATTGTAATGAGTAATAAAACAATTCTTGTCACCGGATCTAGCCGAGGCATTGGGCGCGCCATTGCACGGCGCTTGGCTGCAGATGGTTTTGATATCGTACTGCATTGCAAAAGCCGTATCGATGCAGCACAAAGTATTGCAGCAGAGATCACCGCACTTGGGCAAAGCAGCCGCATTCTGCAGTTTGACGTTGCCAACCGCAGCCAGACCGCGGATATATTACTTGCCGACATCGAAGCGCACGGCTGCTATTACGGCGTGGTTTGCAATGCAGGTATCGCGCTAGATAATGCTTTTCCGGCCATGCCTGGGGAAGACTGGGATGCGGTTATCCATACCAATTTAGATAGTTTTTACAATGTACTGCACCCCCTGACCATGCCTATGGTGCGGCAACGCAAACCGGGGCGAATTGTTACGCTTTCTTCCGTTTCTGGCCTCATCGGCAACCGTGGACAAGTCAATTACAGCGCTGCCAAAGCGGGGATTATTGGCGCAACCAAGGCACTGGCGGTGGAATTAGCCAGCCGAGGCATTACGGTGAACTGCGTGGCCCCTGGTCTAATCGATACCGAAATGGTGGACGAGCGCGTATTAGAAGAAGCCATGAAAATCATCCCAGCCAAACGCATGGGAAAACCAGAAGAAGTGGCAGCCGCAGTCAGCTTTTTAATGCAGGAAGACGCCGCCTATATCACCCGCCAAGTCATTTCGGTTAATGGAGGGTTAATAGGATGAAACACGCGGTGATCACTGGGATTGGCTCAATTCAAAGCCCCCGCAAATGGCAAGGCAAACCAGCAGAAATCGCAGCTATTGCCAGATTTTTAATGCAGAAAGACGCCAGATATCTCATTTTGGTGAATAGAGGATGAACAGGATGAAACGGGTTGTCATCACCGGCATTGGTGCCATTAGCCCTTTGGGGAACAATTGGAAAACCGTTGAAACGGCCCTAAAAGCGGGCAAAAATGCCATCCAAATCATGCCAGAATGGCAGGTATTTGAAGGCCTTAATACGCAGCTGGGCGCGCCTGCCGCACCGTTTGAGCTGCCTGCGCATTACAACCGAAAAAGCACTCGCAGCATGGGCCGCGTGGCGTTAATGGCCACCCGTGCTAGCGAGCTGGCACTGATCGACGCCGGCTTACTTGATAACACTCTAGTCAAGAGCGGCCAGATGGGCATTGCCTATGGATCGTCTGCGGGCACGCCAAAAGCCATTGGTGACTTTGGCCGAATGATGGCCGAAAAAAGCACCGAGGGCATCAATGCCACCACCTACATCAAAATGATGTCGCATACGGCAGCGGTTAATATTGGCGTATTTTTGGGTATTACTGGCCGTATTATCACCACCTCCAGCGCATGCACTTCGGGCAGCCAAGGCATAGGTTACGCCTATGAAGCTATCAAATTTGGCAGGCAAACCGCCATGTTGGCCGGTGGTGCGGAGGAGCTAGACGCTACTGAAGCCGCCGTATTTGACACCCTATTTGCCACCAGTGTACAAAACGACACCCCCCACGCTACGCCACGCCCCTTTGATGTAAAACGTGATGGCTTAGTCATTGGCGAAGGTGCAGGCACACTGGTGCTAGAAGAGCTAGAACACGCACTGGCGCGCGGCGCACACATCTATGCAGAAATCGTCGGTTTTGGCAGCAATAGCGATGGCAGCCACGTTACCCATCCTAATTACGCCACTATGGCGCAGGCCATTCGTTTAAGCTTGGCCGACGCGCAGCTGCAGCCTGCCGATATTGCCTATATCAACGCCCACGGCACCGCCACCGATCACGGCGACATTGCCGAATCAAAAGCCACTTTTGATGTGTTTGGCGCAGATACCCCCATTAGCTCGCTAAAAAGTTATATGGGCCACACATTGGGGGCTTGTGGCGCGCTGGAAGCATGGATCAGCATTGAAATGATGAATAGCGGCTGGTTTGCCCCCACCATTAACCTAACCGAGCCCGACCCGCGCTGTGCGCCATTAGATTACATCACTGGCGATGGCCGTCATTTAGATTGCGATATCGTGATGAGTAATAACTTTGCCTTTGGCGGAATCAATACTTCTTTAATTTTTAAACGCTGGCGTTAATTACTGCTGCGAAGAAAAAAAATCAACTGCGATATAGTAATGACTGAACAACTAAAACATTTTAAATAACAAGCTCTTTTTTAAACTTAAGGTTAGACATAATGAAATTAGCAATCATATTTTTAATGCTTGGCTCTAGCTCTGTAATGGCCAGCGAAAAAACATACCTTGAAACACCCGTTCAATATTTAGCCGATGCCAGTGTTATTAATAGGGTTAGGGAAGAATGCAATATTGAAGAGCTACTGGCTAAACGTGTTGGAAGCAGCATGGCCCAACTTAATCACGGCGAAGGGACCGTTGCAGCCGATGTTAGCAAAGTAGATGGCGATGTACTGCGCCTAAGAATTGCCCGCGTCACAGGCGTGGGCGGAGGTGGTTTTAGCGGCCCAAAATCAATTACCGTGGTCGCGGAGCTTCTAGAAAATGGCAAAGTTAAGCGCCAAACAAAATTAAACCGCTGGTCCATTGGTGGACTCTGGGGTGGTTTTCGTGGCACCTGCTCTATCCTTGATCGCACCGCAATAGCGATCGGCAAAGATTTAGCTTATTGGATAAAAGACTCAAGCTATATCATTAAAGAAGATGCCGATATTAAAGATGACCCTTCTGCAAAAGAGAATAAAGAGCCAGTAGCAAATACAACATCAAAAAATATTGAGCCTGCAAAGTCCAGCTAAATTCTATTAATTATTATTGAGCAAGACAGATGAATTTGAGAAATTCATCTGTCTTGCTCAATAAAATCCACCACTCATTAATGACGCACCTTCTCAATCAAAAACTCATAGAGAAAAAACGCTCTCGTGTTTTCTCTATGTGCTTAGTACTCTCATAGGCCTCTCTGCGACTATAGATTTAAGGCTTTTTTAAAGCGGCAGGCGCGGCCAGCGCGTAAACATCCACCCCCTGCTGGGCAAGTAGTGCTTCTAATGCGGGCATCAGTGCGCCAAGTTTTTCATCTAGCGCGTCTCTTACCGTATCCACCACCACCTGCGTGGCCCGTTCGATTTCCACATTGAACCAGCTACCCACTTGCTTACCTTCAAACACCGTCATCCGGCGTGTTTCGGGGATCAGCCATACTTCAAACCAACCTTCCACCTTATTGGTTTCAGATACGGTCAGGCTAGCACCGTCTAGGGCGATATAGCCTTTGGCAAAGATGTATTTCATCCATTGTTTTGCTACACCAATTCTAAAGCAGCAGTTCTCCTGATCTTTACGAATATCCAGCAAAGTGGCGGTAAAATCGACGTGGCCTGATAGCGGATGGCCGCCAATTTCTGCGCCGTCTTTGGCTGCACGTTCAGCATTTACGCTGCTGCCTACCCCATGCTGGCCCAAGGAAGTCACCCGCAAGCTTTGTAGCATCACATCAAAGCTAGCGCTGTCTTGTTCAAAAATTTCAGTCACCGTTAAACAAACGCCATCAATGGCAACTGAAGCACCAATTTGAATATCTTGGCAAAACCCCGCCGGAAAAGCGATACGAAAACTACGAATCCCTTCACGGTCTTCAATTGCTGCAATACGGGCCACACCCTGCACAATACCGGTAAACATTTATTCTTTGTCCTTAAATAGCTCTGGGTTTGCTGCATGCACGCGTTTAGACGACTTCAGCAAATTACAGTGATCACAAAAATAACTAATCGAACCACAGGCAGCAATCACGTCTAGCGGACGCTTACAATCTGGGCAAATGGGTACAGCTTCTTGCACAATTTCATTTGGCATAAAATTCTCCAGCATCGGTAAAGCGCAGTGTAAGACGCAAATCGTCTCCAACTAAGCGGCGCTCTAATACCTTAGCTTGTAGCTTATGGTTTAGATCAGTTAAATCAAGTGTAGCGATGCCTTTGGCGGTGTCGCCAATCAGCACTGGGGCTTGATAAAGCAGCATTTCATCCACCAAACCCGCTTGAAACAGCGCTCCAACTAAAATGCCGCCCGCCTCAACCGTTACTTGGTTGCAGCCTCGGCGGCCTAGTTCATTCAGTAAAGCAGTCAAATCAACGCGGCCCTGAGCATCGGCCAAAATCAAGACTTCGGCCCCTGCGGCTTCTAAGGCATGACGCTTTGACTCATCATCCTGAGCGCCAACAATCAATACGCCTGCCTGATTAAATAACTTGGCCGCTACAGGGGTGCGAAGCTGGCTATCCACCACCACACGCAGCGGCTGTCTGTCTACTCCGAATTCTCGCACCGTCAGCTGCGGATCATCGGCCAGCACCGTGCCGATGCCGGTCAGCATGGCGCAAGATCGGGCGCGGAGTTTTTGTACATCAGACCTTGCCGCTGGGCCGGTAATCCATTGTGACTGCCCATTGGCGAGCGCAGTGCGCCCATCTAAACTTGCGCCCATTTTAACCGTCACCCAAGGACGGGATCGCAGCATACGGCTGATAAAGCCTTTGTGATGCTCCAGCGCTGCGGCGTACAAAACGCCCGAACTCACTTCAACACCTGCCGCCGCCAAACGTGCTAAGCCTTGGCCCGCCACCAGCGGATTAGGATCAGTCAGCGCGGCGACCACACGCACTACTCCCGCTTTCAGCAAAGCATCGGCGCAAGGCGGTGTGCGGCCATAATGGCTGCAAGGCTCCAGCGTGACATAAGCCGTAGCACCAAGGGCCAAATCACCCGCAACACTTAAAGCCATCACCTCGGCATGCGCACCAGGAGCCCCCTTCACCACACCACCACCCGCTGGCTGACTAAACCCCACGCCCACCACCTGCCCGTCTTTCACCAACACGCAGCCAACAGAGGGGTTAGGCGAAGCGCTATTCTGCCCCAAAGCCGCCTGCTGCAAAGCCAGCTGCATATATTGATGATCGATACTGTTCATGGGTTTACCGGTGTAAAAATAAGGCTCATAAACCCAAATATTGAACCACGGAGAAAAGGGAGAACACAGAGGGCCACGGAGAAAAACATAGGAAAGGTTTTCTCCGTGAAACTCCGTGTTCTCTGTGTCCTCCGTGGTTCAAGATTTGGGTTTATTTCAGCATAAAAAACGTTATTCCTTACTCACTTCCCGTATCACATCGCGGAAATCATCGACGTCTTGGAAGGAGCGGTATACGGAGGCAAAGCGGATATAGGCGACTTTGTCGAGCTTGGCGAGTTCAGACATCACCATTTCGCCAATCTGGCGGCTCATGATTTCTCTATCGCCTAAAGACAATGCTTTTTGAATAATTCTAAGAATAGCTTCGTCCACCAGCGGCGTGGGTACTGGCCGTTTATGTAGGGCGCGCTCAAAGCTGGTGCGGATTTTTTCACGATCAAATTCGGCACGCTGACCATTTTGCTTTACCACCTGCGGCAGGCGCACTTCGGCAGTTTCAAAAGTAGTAAAGCGTTTATCGCACACAGGGCAACGGCGGCGACGGCGAACCAAATCGCCTTCATCAGATATACGCGAGTCAGCGACCAGCGTATCAGGGGAACCACAGAAGGGGCACTTCATCACAACCCCGCAAAGAACATTGTAGAAATAAACAAAACCCAAACCTCAAACCACGGAGGACACCGAGAACACGGAGTTTCACGGAGAAAACCGACACAATGCTCAGACTTAGCTTTTAAACAGACCTTTAAACAGACAAGGTCCAGCTAAAAATGGCGCAGCATCTTTCCAAAGAAAGCCAAACACTTTTTTGACTTTCTCCGTGTGACTCCGTGTCCTCTTTCACTCCGTGTTTTAAGACTTGGGTTTTTTATAGCGAATTTAAGCGCCGTAAACTGGGAAACGGGCGGTTAGTTCTTTTACTTTTACGGCCACGGCTGCGATATTGGCTTCATCCGTTGGATTATCCAATACATCAGCAATCAAGTTTGCCACGATGATCGCTTCAGCTTCTTTAAAACCACGGGTGGTGATCGCTGGGGAACCCAAACGAATACCCGAAGTCACAAATGGGCTTTCTGGATCATTAGGGATGGCGTTTTTATTGACGGTGATATGTGCCAAGCCTAATACAGCATCCGCTGCCTTACCGGTCAGCCCTTTTGAGCGCAGATCAACCAAAAACATATGCGATTCTGAACGACCAGAAATCACACGTAAGCCACGCTCAATCAAGGTTGCAGCCATAGCTTGTGCGTTTTTCAATACTTGCTCTTGGTACACTTTAAATTCTGGGCTTGCTGCTTCTTTAAATGCAATCGCTTTGGCGGCAATTACATGCATCAAAGGGCCGCCTTGCAGCGTTGGGAATACATTAGAGTTGATTGACTTTTCGAACTCAGCTTTGGCCAAGATCAAGCCACCACGCGGGCCGCGCAATGTTTTATGCGTGGTTGACGTTACAAAGTGAGCGTGTGGCACTGGGTTTGGATACACACCTGCAGCAATCAAACCGGCGTAATGCGCCATATCCACCATAAAGTAAGCGCCCACCTTGTCGGCAATTTCACGCATACGCGCCCAATCAAAGCGCAAAGCGTAAGCAGAAGCACCGCCGATCAAAAGCTTAGGCTTGGTTTCAAGCGCTACGCGTTCCATATCGTCGTAATCAATTTCTTCGTTTTCGTTCAGGCCGTAAGCCACTATATTAAATAGCTTACCGGATAAATTAGCTGGCGAGCCGTGTGTAAGGTGGCCACCGTGGCCTAGGTTCATACCCATGACGGTATCGCCCGGCTTCAGAATAGAAAAGTACACCGCTTGGTTGGCTTGCGAGCCAGAGTGCGGCTGCACATTGGCGTACTCTGCGCCAAACAAGGCTTTAACCCGATCAATGGCCAACTGCTCAACCGTATCAACAAATTCACAACCACCATAAAAACGCTTACCAGGATAACCTTCGGCGTATTTATTGGTCAGTTGTGAGCCTTGCGCTTCCATCACAGCAGGGCTAGTGTAATTTTCTGACGCGATCAGCTCAATGTGCTCATGCTGGCGAACAACTTCACCGGCAATGGCTGCAGCTAGATCTGGATCAAATTGGGCGATAGTAGCGGACTTGGAGAACATAGATTGGCGCTTCCGTAAGTCGGTTGGGAATAAGGAATAGCGCAGGATTCTAACACGGCAAGCTGTTTTGCCAATTGAGGAATTCGTGATAAATCATGATCCACGTTCATAATTCATCCCTAGCTTGCTTTTTTTTACGCCACTGATGGTGAATAATCTTTAATTTATCTTGGAAACCCATGCGATCATCTGACATGAAATCTAGGAACTCTGAAAGCATACGCGATTTCATTAGCGAGTAAAAAGTCAGCGCAGCAATGGGGATAAAGGTCGCAAAAAAGTAGCCAATTCTTAGCCAAGCGGCCTCATGAGCCAAATCAAACAAATTCATCCCCAAGAAGCCCGTCACGGTTGTCCCTACCAAGCCCAAAATAGTCACCACGGTTAAGCGCACCACGGTATCGGCTTGGCGGCGCAAATCATCGTTTTCTAAGTATTGGCTCATACTATGGATCGACTCCCTCACCTCCGCAAATAAGGCCTCGGTCCCCAAATGACGGCGCGCCATATGAAATAGCTGATCGGCCACCACTTGATTAGAAATCTCACTAAACCAGTAACGCTGGGTAAAGCGTAAAAAAGCTTCTTGTAATACGCGAATATCACGCTTAAAACGTCGAGAGGATTTTGCATCGCCAACCTGCAACCGTGACAAGGCCACCGCTAGCCGATCCGAAAAAATCAATAATGCAGCCTTATGGAAGTGCGCAATCGTCATCAATAAAAAATATTGATGACGGAACTGCCCTAAAGCCCCCGTGTAAGGGTCACTAAAAAAACCATGTCCGTGTTTTCCAATCAAGACAAAGGCGTGACCATCACACATCATGCGGGTTGAGGATGAATCATGTCGCCGCTCTGGCACCCAAAAACGATCATAGCAACAATGGGCTTCAAACTCCTGAAACACCTTGGCCGTATAGGGCAAATCTCCTCCTTGGGCGGGGCGAGTCACCAAACCTAGGCGGTAAAAATCTTCATCCGTTAAATCAAAAGGATCATCAAAGGCCAGATAAGCCATTAGCGGCATACGGTGATATTCAATTTGGCGATAGCGTAGCTCGCCTTCTTCCTCGGAATGATGCAGCACCAAAGGCCGCAATAAGGAATCCCAATGCTGTGCCATTGGGGCGGCGCGAAACTCGCCCACATGCGACAGAAATTTAGATTTATCATCGTAATCAGATACTGCAATCACGCCGCCTTTGGCATCTAGCCACTTCACAGTTTGCAAGCAGCTTGCGGCAGTATGGTCTTCATCCCACTGCGCAGGAAAAGCACGGCCAAAGCGAAACAAGGTGTCTTGCGCACGACTAAGCGGCACGTTATCAGCCAAGATTTCTAGGGCGAGAATTACGATATCAATATCGTAAAAAAAATACAGATCAACGTGGGCTACTTTAAAGTCTTGCCGCGTGCCATCTTTGTAATGCATGCGTACCGAGCAAATATCATGACGACGAAACACATGCAGCGGAGAGCCTCCGTAGCTATCGGTATTTGCCGCTTCTGCCGCGCCTTCTCCATATAAAAACCGCTGTACATAGGGCAAAAAGGTAACGAATTCACGATAATGCCGCTCTTGAAAAGCCTGCGGATCCATATCAAATACCGAAGGACGCAGCTGCCATGGCGAATCAACATCTACCAGCTGTTTCATAAGTTCCCAATGCCGCCCCATCACATCCGCCCCACCAAGTGGCTGGGCAAGCGGCATCATTTGCAAAGGCCAAATGAGAATTTGCCTAAAATGGCGCACCATAATTTCATCTGCTTCGCTCATTAAGTTCCCCTTTTGATTAGAATAGATCATCACGCAGCAGAACACGGGCAGCAGCAAGCAAATCACGGCCCAATATGCAAAAACCCCTTATTTACACGTCAGTAAATAAGGGGTTTTTAGCTCAAACAAATTACATGGCCGCTTTAAAACGACCCAACACGCATTACATGCCTTTTACCGCATAAATAGCGAGCGTATTGCGCCAATAGCCTTGGTAATCCATGCCGCAACCAAACAGGAAGCGATCTTCAACCTCTAGACCCACGTAATCTGCGCTTACGCCAACAGCCTTACGGTCATGTTTTTTATCAACCAATACCGCCACGCGAACTTCTTTTGCACCCTGCTCACGACAGAATTCCAAGATAGCCGCCAATGTGTGGCCTTCATCTAAGATGTCATCCACGATCACCACCACGCGGCCTTTCATGCTTTCTTGTGGTTTTACCTTCCAATCCAACATACCGCCGCTGGTTTCTTTACGATAACGTGTGGCGTGCATATAAGACACTTCTAGGGGGAAGCGTAAGCGTGGCAATAAATGCCCTGACACAATCAGCCCACCATTCATCACGGTGTAAACAATCGGGTTGGCGTACTGTAAATCAGCCGTCATTGCCTCTGCCATGCGATCTAGCGCGGCTAATACTTCGGCCTCGCCGTGCAAGCAATCCGAATTGTCAATAATCGTTTGGGCTTCAGGGAGTTCTAGGGTCACGATGGTGTACCTTTTTATTCAAATGAAAAACGGATGGCGCTTTTTAATAGGTGGCTTAGCAGTCAACAGATGCTCGCTAAATAGGACTAAGCCACTACGCCATCACTACAAATCTTTAATGCCCGGCGAAATCACAAACCGTAAACAGTGGGATACCCTGCTCACGTACGATTTTTGAGCCGCCTAATTCTGGCAAATCAACAATCGCAGCCGCCTCAACAACGGTTGCGCCAAGGCGATCTAATAATTTAGCTGCAGCAACCATGGTGCCGCCAGTTGCCACTAAATCATCAATCAGCAATACGCGATCGCCTTTTTTGCAGGCATCGGTATGTATTTCAACCGTAGCGGAGCCGTATTCAAGCTCATATTCTTCCGCGACGGTCAAAAAAGGTAATTTACCTTTTTTACGCACTGGCACAAAGCCAAGGTTTAACTCATAAGCCACTACCGCGCCCAGAATAAATCCACGGGCATCTACGCCAGCCACCATATCTAAACCCATATCCATATAGCGATGGACAAAAATATCAACCAACACACGGAAGGTTTTTTTATCCTGCAATAGCGGCGTGATATCCCGAAACTGCACCCCCGCCTGTGGCCAATTTGGCACAGTGCGAATGCGGTCGCGAATATAATCTGCGTATGGCGGCTCTGCCTGCAATATGCTCATTATCTTCCCTTAACCAAATGCAGCAAATTTAACAATCCACAACGCGGTAATAATCAATACCGCAGGGCTTAAATCTTTATAACGACCTGCCAGCATTTTAATAGCGGCGTAGCTAATAAAACCAAAGGCAATACCATCGGCAATAGAATAGGTAAATGGCATACCCACGGCTGTAATCACTGCCGGAGCCGCTTCCGTAATATCGTCCCAATCAAGCTCTGCCAAACCACGCGCCATCAACACCGCCACATAGCAAAGCGCCGGGGCCGTTGCATAAGCAGGCACCGTGCCCGCCAATGGCGCCACAAACAATGCCGCCAAGAATAAAATGGCCACAACTAAGCTAGTCAGACCAGTACGCCCGCCTGCAGCCACACCAGCAGCGGATTCAACATAGGCCGTTACGCTGGATGTACCCAGTGCAGCCCCTACCATAATGGCAGAAGAATCAGCGAACAGCGCTTTCTTTAAACGTGGCAATTTGCCATCTTTATCTAAAAGACCTGAGCGATGCGCAACACCCACTAAGGTGCCGGTTGTATCGAATAGATCCACAAAGAAGAAAATAAACACCACGCCAATTAAACCGGCATTGAAGGCACTTTTAATATCCATTTGCATAAAGGTTGGCGCAATTGAAGGCGGCGGAGAAAACACGCCTTTAAATTCGGTTAAACCGAATAAAATCGACAATAGCGTTACACCCAGCACGCCAATAATGATGGCGCCTTTTACCTTGCGATATTCCAAAGCCACAATTAAAAAGAAGCCGAGCACGGCCAATAAAGTGCTAGGCGCATGAATATCGCCCAATTGCACCATCGTGACCGGTGATGCCGTAATCAGACCGGCGCTTTTCAAGCCAATAATGGCCAGAAACAGGCCCACACCGGCTGAGATCGCCAGCTTTAGTGAGTGCGGAATCGCATTCACCAGCACTTCACGTAATTTAAACGAGGAAACCAGCACAAAAATCACGCCAGAAATAAACACCGCACCTAAGGCCGTTTGCCAAGGCACGCCCATGCCTTTCACAACTGCAAAGGTAAAGTAAGCGTTTAAACCCATACCTGGCGCCAGCGCAATTGGATAATTAGCCAACAACGCCATCACAGCGGTACCAAAAGCCGCAGCCAAACACGTCGCCACAAACACGGCGTTAAAATCCATACCGGTTTGCGCCAAAATGGCTGGATTGACGAAAATAATATAGGCCATGGTTAAAAACGTCGTAAACCCAGCGATGACCTCGGTTTTAACATTAGTACCGTGTTCTTTTAATTTGAACAATGCTTCGAGCATGAGCCCATTTCCCCGTTAAAAAAAACAAATAAGTTGGCTTGTATTGCTTGTTATTCACGCACAATACTGACCGACTCACACACCATTAACCGCCAATGCCCAGCAATGCCAACAGCCCTAGCAAAGCAAAAACAGCAGCGGCAACAAAACGAACATATCGCAAAATATGCATCCGCGCCGCAATCCACTTACCCACAAACACGGCAGGCACATCGGCAATCATCATGCCTAAGGTAGTGCCTGCAATCACCGCCCATAGTGGTTGGTATTTAAGAGCCAAGGCAACGGTAACAACCTGAGTTTTATCGCCGATTTCGGCCAAAAAGAACGCCACAGCGGTGGCCAAGAACGCACCATAGGGCTTGATTTGGGCTTCTTCTTCACCCATCTCATCGGGAATCAATGCCCAAACGGCAATGGCTAAGAAGCCTAAGCCAATCACCCAACGCAAAACAGCAGGCGACACTAAGCCCGCCACTTGCAGCCCAAGCCAGCCCGCAGCAAAGTGATTAAGTACAGTCGCAACAAAGATGCCCAGAATAATAGGCAAAGGGCGTCGAAAGCGCGCAGCCAAGATTAACGCGAGTAATTGCGTCTTATCGCCGATTTCGGCAATGGCTACTACACCAGTAGAAATAAGGAATGTATCAATCATTGAGTTGTGTTTCCGGGGCGGGCAGGATAGAGGTCGCGCAGCATTGCCCACCCCGGGAAATGCTGAACGAACCTCAGGTCTTGTCAAGTTGACCCATATTCTGCGTTCAGAATACAGCTCCAACCGAATACGCCATGGATCAAACAATCCAAGTATGTTGACGTATTCCCCGCAAACAGTTCTTTCAAACTCGCTGCAGGCGACTACTCCCCCGAAGACCAAAGCGCGGATTTTAACCACCAGTCATGCATGCTGCAATCCCAGATTACAAAAACCGTCCGTACAAACTACTATTTACATATCTCAAATGACCGTTTTAATGTGATTTAGCAGTGCGGCACACCCTGCCTCTACTTGATCTAATACCGCCTCAAACCCAGCAGCGCCGCCATAATAAGGATCTAACACCTCACTTTGAGTGGGCACAGGGGCAAAGGATAAAAATAATTTCACCCGCGACTGATATTCTGGCGGGCATTGCCGTTGTAAATCCTTTAAATGGCCATTATCCATCGCCAAAATCCAATCAAACTCAGCAAAATCGCTCTGCTGTACGCTGCGGGCGCGCAAAAAAGACAAGTCAAAACCACGTTTTTGAGCATGGCTTTGCGCACGCCGATCTGGCGGCTCCCCAATGTGATAATTCTGCGTGCCGGCAGAGTCCACTTCAATGGCATGACTTAGCCCCGCATCTTTCACCCATTGCCGCATCACCCCATCGGCAGTAGGGCTTCTACAGATGTTTCCGGTGCACACAAAAATCACCTTAACTTTTTTCATTAAAAATTAGCCAATTAAAATAAACATACCGTTTTAAAAAAAATGATGACTGCCAATATAAGTTAACAACTTAGCACGCTCTATATGGCAGATATAGAGCCATATCAATGCGGCCCTGCACCGTCGGCATTCAAGATTAATTGATTGCTTTGGTGGCTTTTGCAAGAAAATATAGGCGCCGCCATGAAACTGACACCATCAGTAATCACATCCGTCAGCAATACGCGCTTAACTTCTTAGTTTTAGACTTCATTATTCACCTGGCACTCATCATGCTCGTCATAAACCTAAAGCAAACCTCAAAACACGAATACATTTTTATGTAAAAAATCAATACATTACATTTTAAATTATCGATTTAGAGTGTTGTAGAAAAATTCAAAAAAACATCAATCACCATTTTATTCTGTAAATTTACGTCAGCCATAAGTAAATATTTGCCTATATTAACCAGTAATCCACACAATACAATTGTAATTGTTAAATAAGAATTTATCGTGTTTCAACATAATTTTTGATAAGCATGGCCTTTCCACATGAGAAATAACCCATAGAAATCCCCATTCGCTTTAAAGAAAATAAAAAACAACCTTAATCAGGTTTGCATTCTAGGAGCTGCCCAATATACAGCCGTAAACAATGCCTTCGGCAATAACTACGCAATACACCTTATTAGCGCAATCGGCGGCAAATTAGAAATATCTTTCAGTCACTTCGATGCACCATCAGCACCTCCCCCACACATATTAATTTAGGGGCATTACTGAAAAGTAAAACGGCGCTCAAAGGCTCCGATAACTTTGATCATGGCGGTTGCTTCAGAGGGCCAAGTTTCAAAAACACTTAAGAAAATCTATCTACTTGTAGCTTCTTTATTTTTCCGCACCTTCTTTCTGGGTTTTCTCTATACGAAAGCCTGCCGATTAAACGCACAGATTGACTTAACTAAATTGTTGGCACGATGTCTTCCTTTACCCGCTCGCTATTACCGATTTCCTCCCGCCAGGCGCTGTTTTTTTGTTTACTACTCGCCACGTTTGAACTACTGATTTACGTCGGCAGCGATATCGTAATGCCCGCCATGTTGTATGTGGTGGCAGACCTTAATGCACCCGTTAGCCATGTGCCTATCGCCTTGAACGCTTATTTGCTAGGCGGTGTTGCCTTCCAATGGCTAATCGGCCCCTTGTCGGATTGTTTTGGCCGTCGTCCACTGTTGTTAATTGGCGCAACTCTGTTTGCCGTGGCGTGCCTAATCACCCCCTTGGTGGGCGATATCTATGTATTTAATGTATTGCGCTTTATTCAGGGTATTGCACTGGGCTTTGTGGTGGTGGTGAGTTACCCCGCGTTGCAAGAGTCTTTTGAGGAAACCGATGCGGTGCGGCTTATGGCGCTATTGGCCAATATCGCCTTGCTGTCGCCATTATTGGGCCCCTTACTAGGCAGCATGCTGCTGGAGCTTGTGACGTGGCGAACGCTGTTTGTTGGCGTGGGTGTGAGCGGCATCTTAGTCTTAATCGGGCTGTGGTTTTTTATGCCTGAAACCATCGGTGTTACGCGTACAGATGGCAGTCGGCTTGAGCCAGCACCACTTAATCTGGCCAGCATTTTGGCAAGTTACCGTGAACTACTGAGCAATGCTCGCTTTATGCAAGGCAGCTTTGCTCTAGGGCTAATCAGCATCCCATTGATTGGCTGGATTGGCCTTGCACCTTTGCTGCTGATGAATAATCTGGGGCTCAGTTCTATTGCCTACGGCCTGTGGCAATTGCCCATTTTTGCTGGTTTGATTGCCGGAAATCTAGCTTTAAATTATCTGGTT
The DNA here is from genome assembly GCF_025352645.1 of Iodobacter sp. Taxonomy (GTDB): domain Bacteria; phylum Pseudomonadota; class Gammaproteobacteria; order Burkholderiales; family Chitinibacteraceae; genus Iodobacter. The sequence goes on from NZ_JANXSO010000017.1 coordinate 92,070, forward strand.
ACCCGCTTTGAACTTGATGCACTGATCCGCTTATCGCTGTGGCCAATTTTTGGGGGCTTACTCTTTATGCTAGCAGCCACCTTGCTAACCGGCCACTTATTAGCGGTGGTGCTGGGCTTAACGATCTACGCCTTTGGCATGGGCATTTGCAACGCTACGCTTTATCGGCAAACCTTATTTGCCAGCGAGAGCAGCAAAGGCACCGTTGCCGCCATGTTGGGGATGATTTCTGTTGCCACTATCGGCCTAGGTAGTTCGGCACTTGCGCTGCTGGGTGCAGGCACCAGCCTGGCTGCTTTCGCCATTGCGGCCAGTATTGGCGCGGGTTTAGCGCTATGGCCACTGTGCTGCTTACTTAAGCGCCCACCCATAACTGCCTCCGTTACGATTTAGTTTTTAACTACCCGCTTCCGTTCATTTATCTTGCCTAGGAGATCATTTGTGGCCTCACTCGTCCATGTCGATGCGCTGTGCGCCATCGAATCCCCCTATCGTAGCGATGCCGCTTGCGATCAGCTGTTTAACGCAGCAATGCGCGAGCTCACGGAATATCACTGCGAGGAGTCGCCAGGCTACGCCCAATGGTTAGCGTCCAATGGATGGGATAAGGCGAAGCTGGAAAACGTGAACGACTGGTCGAGTTTGCCTCCATTGTTTGCCAATTATTTCAAGCGCCGCTTGGTATTGAGCAAAGCGGGTGAAGAAGCGTTGGAGTTAACGTCATCAGGCACCAGCGGCCAAAAAAGCCGCATGCGCTATGACGAGCGCAGCTTGGGTGCCGCCCAAGCAATGGTTGACCGTATCTTCAAGCTATACGGCTGGAATACGCCCGACACCCCCTGCAATTATCTGTTGTTAAGTTACGAGCCTGCTGGCGCAATCACACTTGGCACCGCCTATACCGACCAGTTTTTGTGCAAATACGCGCCAATCAACCGCGCAGTATATGCCTTGCGGCATAACGGCCACGGTAACGAGTTCGACCCGTTTGGGGTAATTAGGGCCTTACAGGAGTTTGCCGAAGAAGGCCTGCCGGTACGAATCTTTGGCTTCCCTGCATTTTTGTGGTTTGCGCTAGAGCGCATGCGGGAAATGGGCTATCCAGCCCTAAAGCTGCACCCTGATTCATTGGTATTTCTGGGCGGTGGTTGGAAAACCCACGCCGACCAAATCATCCCTAAAACCATGTTGTATCAACGCTTGGGTGAGCAACTTGGTATTCCAGACGTGCGCTGCCGAGATGGCTATGGCGCGGTGGAACACCCAGTACCCTATATCGAATGCCCAAAGCATCGCTTCCATATTCCCAGCTATGCGCGCGCCTATATCCGCCACCCAGCGACTTTAGACACGCAACCATACGGCGCAAGGGGCTTTTTGCATTTCGTATCGCCCTACATCACATCCAGCCCCGCCCATAGCGTGATCATGAGTGATTTGGCCACCTTACACCCAGGCCATGAATGCGGCTGCGGCATCGAAACCGACTGGTTTGAACTACTGGGACGCGCAGGCACCAGTAAAAGCCGCAGCTGTGCACTGGCGGCATCTGAATTGATCAAGGAGTCTTAAGCATGTATCTCGTACAAGGTATCCTTATAAGCCAGACTGGGGCGGATGAAGCATTAGCGTCCTTACAAACACGGCTAGCAACGACGCTGGCGCAACAGCTGGATAACGAAACGGTATTGGCTTGTGCTGAAAGCTTTGCCCAATGGGTACTGAACGATAGCGACGCGCTGGGCTTGGATGCCGAAAACCGCACGGCGCTGCACGGCTTCTGCCAACGTGACGCCTTGGCAACTAAGCTAGCCCGAGAGTTAGGCGAAATGCCATTTTCGCTGCGCCGCATTGATTACCGTAGCCCGCATTTTGAAAGCTGGCGACCTCTGGGATTGGTCGTACATATCACGCCAGCCAATTCCGCCTTGCTGGCATTCTTCGCCATGTTAGAAAGCCTGCTGGTTGGCAATATCAACTGGCTACGCCCTAGCAGCAGCGATAACGGACGCACTGCTGCGTTGTTGGCAGCGTTCCTCAGCCATGACAGCACCGGCACATTAGCAGATTATCTTGCCGTATTACCTTGGCCCAATGCTGATCTAGCTCGCCTATTCAGCCGAGCCGATGCGGTGTCTGCCTGGGGTGGGGAAGCGGCACTGACGGCGATTCGGCAGCAGTTACCCGCCGGTTGCCGCTGGGTAGACTGGGGACACCGCATCAGCTTTGCGTATGTAGTGCCCAGCGCCGCAAGCGAAGCGCAGCTCGATGCCTTGGCCGATGAGGTTTGTCGCTTTGATCAACAGGCGTGTTCCAGCCCGCAATGCGTATTGATTGATAGCGAAGACCCTGCCGTATTGCGGGAAGTGGGCGAACAGTTGGCCAAAGCACTCTCACGGCGTACCCAGCAATGGCCTGAATTAATTCCTAGCGAGCAAGAGTCTGCCGAGATCAGCACCCAGCTTGCGTTCGCACGGCTGGATCAAAGCTTCTCCGATGTGCGGGGGCATGTTTGGCAAGGTGAAGGCTGGCGGATTATTTGGGCACAAACAGCCGCCTTAGTGGCGTCGCCATTATTTCGCACCGTACAACTACGGCCAGTGCCGCGAGCACAGTTGGTGGAGACACTGCAAGCTTGGCGAACCCGGCTGCAAACCTGCGGCTTAGTGGCACATAACCATGATTTGGCGCAATTAGGCCAGATTTTGCTGGCCGCCGGTGTTAGCCGTGTGACACCGGTGAGTGCGATGCACGACGGGTATGAAGGCGAGCCGCACGATGGTGTATACGCCCTAGCGCGGCTAACGCGCCGGGTGTCGGTGAGCTTTGCGGCGGATAAGCTGCCAAACCACGTCACGCTTGACCCACCTCCAGCGGAGCCAGAAGGTTTAGTTACACAGCCGATTATGGATAAGGTTGCTTTCCAGCAAACACCGATGACAGAAAATGCCCAATTGTTTTTCCGTAGTGGCGGCAGCAGCGGCAAGCCCAAACTAGCGGGTTTTAGCTATCGCGATTATCACCGGCAAATGCAAGCGGCGGCAGATGGCTTGTTTGCGGCGGGCCTTGATCCGGCGAACGATCGAGTCATGAATTTACTCTACGGCGGCAACCTGTATGGCGGCTTATTAAGCTTTTTCACCATTTTGGACAAATTGTCAGCGGTGCATTTCCCTATGGGTGGCCCGAGCGACGACGATTACAGCGAAATTGCCCAGCTGATTATCGACCAAGGTGTGAATACGCTGATTGGCATGCCCGGCACGATCCACCATTTGTTTGTGCGGGAAGAGGCTAGGCTGCGCGCTTACGGCGGCATCCAAAAAATCATGTTAGGCGGCGAGCACTTGAACCCGCAGCAACGCAAGTTTTTAGCTGGGTTCGGTGTATCGATGATCCGTTCCGCCATTTATGGCTCGGTTGATGCCGGCCCCTTAGGCCACAGCTGTGGTAGTTCGCCCGATGGCGTATTCCATCTATTGGCCGACACCCAGTGGCTAGAAATTGTGAATACCGAGCAAGACCAAGCCGCAGCGCCAGGTGTAACTGGTCGCTTGTTATTTACCTCTCGTGCCCGCGAGGGGCAGGCGGTGATACGTTATGAGCTTGGTGATTTAGGCCGTTGGGTGACGGGCCCTTGTGAATGTGGGCTGCCCGCGCCGCGATTCGAGCTATGTGGTAGGCACGGCCAGTTGCTGCGGGTAGGAACCCTCTTTTTTAACCCTACGCTTAGCGCTAAGGCAATAGGCGTACCGCTACAGTTCTTGATTAACTACACCGCCAGCGGCAGAGAGCATTTGGTGGTACAGGTGGAGGGTGATATTGAGCATGTCCGCCAGTATTTAAGTCAACACAGCGAGCTGGGAGAGGCGCTGAATAACGGGCTACTAGAGATGGAGGTGATCCATAAATTGTCGACGGATTTCCAACGCCATCCACAAAGTGGCAAAACACCGTTAGTGCTAGATCACCGGCAGCCTGTATTAAGCAACACTGCCGAGCCAGCAGGCGCAGTTTAATTTGCCTGTAATGGGTGATGTACAGAGCTTGGTTGGCTCCTCCACTGAGCAGCAATGCCCAGATGGAGGGTGCAGATCAGCTTAGACCCACACCAGCCTTGGCTGTATCCCTTTAGAACAGACTCATCACAACAAGCTTTACGGCCTGTAAAAATGAGCGCAACAACAAGCCGCCACGTTACCCTTCTGCTGACAGATGCATGGGCAAAGTGAATAGACTGCTTGCAGGAAGCTATACAAATGACCCTTCTCATAGAACAGCTCGTGCAGTACGCACGCCAACATTCCCCTTTCTATGCAGCGCTGTACCGAGACATACCCCGCTCTGGCTGGCAACTCCACGACTTGCCGCTGATCGACCCTGCTTTGTATTGGCAGCAGTCACAAACATTATCGTCCTGGCCGGTACTGACCGGCCCCATCCTTGATGGCCATGTTTTTCGAACTGGGGGATCAACCGGTGCTGGCAAGCTGTCGGTGTATTCCCGTGAGGAATGGCGTGATTTTGTGCGTGCTTTTGGCCAAGGAATGGGCTCGCAGCTAACCCCAGGCGACCGAGTGGCCAATTTGTTTTTTGCGGGCGATTTATACACCAGCTTTTTATTTATTCATGGCGCATTAGCGCACTCACCCGTGCCCGTCTGTGAATACCCTTTTACCGGTGCGGTCGAGACCACGCTACTGGCTGAGGCGATTGAAGCCCATCAAATCAACGTACTGGCTTGTGTGCCCGCCCAACTATTGCGTTTTGTCAGCCAATTGCTCGAGCGCGGACAAGTGCTCACCAGCGTCACGCTGGTTCTGTATGGCGGCGAAAGCTTGTTTGAAGAGCAGCTGTCTATGCTGTCGCTAGCCTTGCCAAACGCCCGCTTCGCCTCGGTGGGCTGCGCCAGTGTTGATGCAGGCTTGATTGGCGCAAGCACACCGGATTGCCTATTGGGCGAGCACCATGTATTTGATGGTGATGCCCTAGTGGAAATCATCGATGAAACCACGGGTAAGCCTATTGAGGAGGAAGGCCAGACTGGTGTATTGGTTGTGACCAATCTGCAACGGCGCTTGATGCCGCTGATTCGTTATCCAACTGGCGACTTGGCGGTTTGGTGTGAGCCAACCGATACCAAGCAACGCAAGTTTGCACTTCGTGGCCGCGCCAGTCAGGGATATCGTGTTCGGCTGGGCACGCTCTCGCTATTTCCTGAGGAAATTGGTGGCATTGTGAAAGCGCATTTAGGCCCAGCGTCTTGGCAATTGTTGCTGGCCCGCGCTGACGGCATGGACAGCTTGACGCTGCGGGTTGCGCCAGATGGCGGCTTAAGCAACGCCGTAAAAGAAAAGCTTTATACCGCGCTAATAGAGAAATACCCAGCGATGAATACCTTGTCACAGAGAAATCTGCTGCGCTTTGATATCGCTTGCCACACGGTTCACAATCTGACGTTTCACCCTCGCTCAGGCAAGTTATTGCGGGTGGTGGACCAGCGCTCCTATGTGGTGCAAGCGGAGCGGCAAGCATGAACAAATGGAACAAATTTGCCGTTTCAGTCCGCAGTTTCGTGCCAGAAGATGCCAATAAAGTGAGCGCTCTGTTTCGCACGGTGTATGGCGACTGCTATGTGTATCCGGATGTTTATCTGCCCTCGATGATTTGCCGCAATAACGCACAACAGCGCTGGCATTCGGTTGTGGCCTGCATAAAAGACCAAATTGTTGGCCATGCCGTGCTGTGGGTGCATCAAGATTACCCAGATAGCGCCGAGCTGGCGCTCAATATTGTTCACCCCGACGCACGCGGCATGGGTATTGCCACGACGCTGGGGGCTTACCTAAGAGACTATGCGCGCGAATGCGGGCTGCGTACGTTAACAATCAAACAGGTATCGTCCCATGCACAAAGCCAGCGTTTGGCTCAGACGCTGGGTTTCCAAACCACCGGTTTGCTATTGGATTATGTGGCCTCCCCATTTGGCAACGAGTGGCGTGAAAGCGTGGTGCTGGGGTGCCTACCTTTGCAGCCCTCTCCTTTGCCAGCCTTACCGTGGCCATTATCCTGCCGAGATTGGCTTGGGCCTATCGAGCAAAATTTCGGTACACATTCCCTGATGGATTCCACCCCCGCCGCTACCCCAATAGCAGTGGCGAGCCATGAGCATAGAATTGAGGTAACACTGACAGACCTACACCCCAACAACGTGGATGAAGTAGCGCAAATGCCTAAGAAGCGCCTGATTTATCTGCGGATGCGCCTAGACCAACATACGCCAGCGGCCATGCAACAACTGCGCCGCGCCGGTTTTGCATATGCCGGCTTTATGCCGGGGCCCGCTCAAGGGTGGTATGGCCTGATGCAACGCGGCTACAAGGCGCATAAGCTGGAATTATGCTGCCCAGTCGCCAGAAAACTGTACCAAGGCAGCCTTAAACAGCATGCAGAAATTATGACGGATGCACGCTAGTCGCTTATTTTAAAATTACTTTTACTCGGCGACTAAGCACCAAGTTGATTATGGCAATATGAAAGCATGTTTGGCTGGGTAGCATCGCGATGCTTGCAGCGCTGCGGCTGGTAACGGCGCTGGAATAAAGCCACGTTAGTGAGCTTTACTCCGTTGATATTCGATGAGGGCCCTTAGCCTTCAACAAGCGCGATAAGAACCATAATTGAAATAAATACCGCAGCAAATCCAACGGCAGCCGCAACACTTGTGCCACCTTGTTTTATCAGCTCAATTTTTGCTTGCTCCGGCGTATTCATTGCAATAATTTCTTTTGTTTTCTTTTCTACGTGAAGTTTGTACAAAGCATTCCCTTGCATGCCAAGGGCGATGGCAATACCTAAACTAATAGCGTTGGATAGACTATTTGAAACGCCAAAAGCGATCTCGCAAAGTGTTTCTACCGCGATTACGCCGATAAAGACCGCCGAATAAAGATACATTTTTCTATAAGGCATCCATAGAAAGCCAAGTAAGAAAGCCGCCCAACTCCACGATTGCTTACTACTTTTTTTCTCAGCTATTTCCCACTTTCTCTGAAAGTAGTCATAGTTCTTGCCAATAAAAGTCTTTAAGGCATCATCGTCGTTTGCTATAGGTGCTTCTAATACAGCGGCGAGCGGTGACGGCTCTAAAATTGGATGAGCAACGCCACACCCAGAGCAAAATGCAGCATCAACCTCAAGCTGTGCCCCACATTTTGAACAAAACTCCATTGATATTTCTCCTTAGCCTATGGACTTGGGCTCACGCTAAATTAGAAAGAAAGCCCATCCATTTTCCAAACATTTCCCCATTTCAGTGAGGAGCAAGGCAGCATAATGTTAAAAAACCCACCAACACAGCAAGAATTATCGAGGGTATTTTTAACGGATTCGTAATATTTAGTAAGTTTTAAGCCAAGTTCATGCTGGCATTGCACAGCGAATATGTAATTTATGTAAATGAACTAACCCATTAGCCGCCATACGCATCCAGAGGTGCAGGCTAAGGGCTTAGGTCAGTGAATCAAGAGCAGCGACAATAGCTACTAAAAATACTAATTAATCCCGAAAGAAGCTCTTTGTAGGCTTGACGTTGCCGCTCACCAATACTCTACTAGCAAGGCATTTACCTTACAGCGCTTTATTTAGCTATTTACGACTCATCATCGAATGAAATAAGCTGTTATAGCCCGCCCAGCAAGGCTATAACAAGATAACGACCACACACCACGGCCCAATCCAGCAAACCCATTCAGCATTGTCAAGCCGACTTATCTACTAAGGTTTTATTCATATTGATGAAAGCTGGGCAAGGTGGCAAGATAGGGCTTGGCAGTAAATATTGAATCCTTTCAATGCGCTACTTTCTGAAAAGGAGTTGAACCATGGGTTTGTGGCTAGCAATTGGAATAGGCACAGGAGCCGCTCTAGGCTTCGCATTTGATGGCTTAGCGCTGGGTTTTGGCTTTGGCGCGATCTTTGGCGCAGCGTTTGGTGTGGTCTCTGACAAGCGCGCCAACGCAAAGAAAGCCCCCCGCTCACATACAAATTAATATCCAGCCCATCAACGGCATGTTTAACACTTCGGCTTGGCCAGAATACCGAAGCACGCTTTTAACCTTGCCGTAGATTGCGCCAACGCCTGCTTTTTAAATAAGCAATCCAGATAGAGGAAAATGGGTTACCAGCAGGCGGGCCAACCCAAGCCATAGACATCACCAAGCTGTATTTTGTACACTCTCTGTGAGTTAAATCACAAAAAGAGCGAGCATGTTGACAGGCTTAAATCATATCACTCTAGCTGTAAGCAATCTAAATAGCTCTTTAAGCTTTTACACTACTATTCTTGGCTTTAAGGGCCATGTAAAATGGGCGACAGGCGCTTACCTCAGCCTTGGTGATTTATGGCTTTGCTTATCGCTAGGTAAACCCGCCCCAAAACAAGATTACAGCCACATTGCCTTTAGTATTCCCCCATTACAATTCCACATTTTTCAGCAGCAACTGCGTACGCATAATGTGGTTGAATGGAAAAGCAACTCTAGCGAAGGTGATTCTATTTACCTGCTTGACCCTGACGAACATCAATTAGAGATCCATGCGGGCGATTTACACAGCCGTTTAAACAGCCGTTTAAACAGCTTGCAATTAAAGCCATATAAAGACTTAATCTGGCTTTAAGACCCTCTCCAATACTATGGCCACAATATGCATTTTTTCATTGAAACACCACGGCTGATTTTGCGTGATTTTATGGCCGATGATTTGGCCGCCTATACCGCATTATCCCAAAATGAAAAATATCAACGCTTTTATAGCGAAGTAGATTGCTCAATTAGCAAAACCACCCAGCTAGTCGGTATATTTATTGAGCAAGCTGCAGAAACACCTAGAAGCAAATTTCAGCTGGCTATTATCGATAAAACCAGCCAGCAACTCATTGGCACGGCGGGTTTAAGAATAGAAACAGACCAACAAGCCTCCATTGGCTGCGGCATTGCCAAGGCAGGCCACGCCGCAGAAGCGATGTGTGCCTTAGTGGCTTACGGCTTTAAACAGCAAAATCTACATCGCATCTACGCAGAAACCATCGCCAACAACAAAGCCGCCATTGCACTTTGCACCCAATTTGGCATGCGCGAAGAAGCGCGCTTTTTAGAACACCGCTATTTTAAAAACAAATGGTGGGGCACCGTGATTTTGGCCATACTCAAAAGCGAGTGGCAAACAAATCATTAAGCACTCGCCCTGCCCACAATCAGCAGCTTGGAGGCAAAGATCATGGCAGCGCCTACAGCTAGTTTGTGGGTCAACCAAGGGTGAATGCTTAGGCTCTAGACACATAATGGTCATTGAAGCGCTCGCCCAGCGCTCGCCCTCATCACTTTAACGCGAGCAACGATATGCGGATTAGGCAAGTAAGCCCACACGAAACCTCTCTATTGGCGGGCTTAGTGGCTTTATTACAAAATGGTGTGCAACACGGCGCATCCATAGGATTTTTAGTACCACTATCAGCCAGCGCGGCCTTGGCCTATTGGCAAAATGTTTTACAAAGCCAAGGTCTAGTCCTTTGGGTTGCCGAGCAAGGCGAGCAAGGCGAGCAAGTAATTGGCACCGCTCAATTGGATTTGTGCGGCAAAGAAAACGGCCAGCATCGGGCTGAAGTGCAAAAACTAATCGTTTTAAAAGAATGCCGAGGCCAAGGCATTGCTAGCCAGCTGATGCAGCACCTAGAGCACTTTGCCCGCAGCCAAGGCCGCCATTTATTAATTTTGGACACACAAACCGGCTCTGCTGCGGAAATGCTCTACCAAAAACTGGGCTGGCAACGGGCGGGTGAAATCCCTAATTTTGCACTTAACCCAGCAGGGCTTTTATTCCCAACCTCCTTATATTTCAAGTTAATTACTCACCCATAAATAACGCTGTTGCATAAGGAAAAAATGCAATCATTTTTTTATAAAGCAATTATTTTATTTTGCTTAGCCGCATTAAGTGGCTGCACTCTGCTTGGTGCCGTCATTGGTAAGCAATTAGATGACCATAGAGAAAACCCAATTTATGAAAATAAATTAGCCGCAGAAGGGTTCAATGTGGATGTTGAACTTATTAAGGGAATAGTGAATAGCCCTAAAAAAGCGGAGCCATGGGAAGAAAAATCTCTATGCGAAATCAACATAGAAAAACGAGTTTGCTCCGCTAAAAGTGGCGAATGTTGGTGCGAAGCCGTTAATATCCCCATCCTTCCCTAGGGTATACATATCTAATGGCAAGAAATATTGAAATAAAAGCGCGCATTGCGAACATTGCCGTACTGATCCCGATACTTGAATCACTTAGCCATACCGCCCCCATTGACATTACCCAAGACGATACTTTCTTTGCCTGCGAGAATGGTCGCTTAAAACTGCGAGCATTTCCAGACGGCAGTGGCCAGCTTATTTTCTATCGCCGCGCCAATCAGCTTGGCCCTAAGGAGTCGTTTTATGTACTTTCCAGCACGGCAGAGCCGGATGCGCTCAGGGAAGTGCTCGCTTATTCCAATGGCAAAATTGGCCGCGTAGAAAAACAACGCACCCTCTATCAATGTGGCCGTACCCGCGTGCATTTGGATCGCGTAAAAAAATTAGGTGATTTTTTAGAGCTAGAAGTGGTGCTGGCAGAAAACGAAACCGCAGCAAAGGACCAAGCAGAAGCGCAGCAACTGATGGCAAAGCTAGGCATTCAAACAGAACAGCTGATTGAATGTGCTTATTTAGATTTGTTGGCGGCAAAAAACCACATGTAAATTCCCCACTACACGGGGAAAATCAGCAAAATGTCAGCCATCAAAAAGCTGTTCTACGCAAAGCCCTTACATTAGCAGCGATTTTCTACATCCCCCCTATACTTCTTGCTGTAAAATCTTTCACTTAGCCGAGGGTGCAGCAATGAGCCGCAAGATTTATGTCAATCTAGCCGTGAAAAATCTGGAAGAATCCATCGCGTTCTTTAGCCAGCTGGGCTTTAAGTTTAACCCGCAGTTTTCTGATAGCAGCGCCAGTTGCCTAATGATTTCAGATGATATTTTTGTCATGTTGCTGGGCGAAGAGCGGTTTCAGACTTTTACCCCAAAAATACTTTGCAACCCCCACACCCATACCGAAATGCTGCTTTGCCTATCCTGCGATAGCCGCGAAGAAGTAGACCAAATTGTTTGCTTAGCCGTTACGGCGGGCGGTGCAATTTATAACGAAGCACAAGATCATGGCTTTATGTATGCCCACGGCTTTCAAGATTTAGACGGGCATATCTGGGAATTGGTTTATATGGAAGCCGTGATGGGCTTAACGGCCTAGGCTTAATAAGGATGATAATGAGCTCCACCACACGCTGTGCACTTTCAATCAATGTCAACAAAGTAGCGCTACTGCGCAATACTCGCCATCTGGGCATACCTAGTGTGGTGAAAGCCGCTGAGCTATGCCTGCAAGCTGGCGCACAGGGCATCACCGTTCACCCTAGGCCCGATGCGCGCCATATTCGCAGCGACGATGTGAGCAATCTTGCGACCCTGCTCAAAGCATGGCCGCATGCCGAGTACAATATCGAAGGCAATCCCACCCAAAATTTAATGGATTTCATCCGTGAATTTCGCCCGCATCAGGCCACCTTTGTGCCCGATGGCGAAGATCAATTCACCTCCAATTTTGGCTGGAGCCTACCAGAGGACATGGATAAACTACGCCCACTGATTGCCGAATGTAAGGCATTAGGGGTTAGAGTTAGCTTATTTATGGATCCAAACCCCGCCGCCATGCCTTTGGTGGCAGCGCTTGGCGCTGAGCGCATCGAGCTTTATACCGAAACTTACGCCAACGCCTACGGCGGCGAGCAAGAAGCCAGCGTACTAGCGGGTTTTACCGCCACAGCAGAGGCCGCGCTGGCAGCTGGGCTGGGCATTAACGCAGGCCACGATTTAAACTGCGATAACCTGACGCGCTTTTTACAAGCCGTGCCGGGTGTGCAAGAAATATCCATCGGCCACGCCTTTATTGCCGATGCGCTAGAGCTGGGTTATACCCAAGCAGTGAATGCATATCAAGCATGTATTGCTAAGGCTTACGATTAACTGCCGCTTATTATGAGTACGTGGGTATGGCTAGCCCATCACTCATGCAATATCGTTCAACCACCATATCCAATGAGTGCAATCATGAAAGCCACCCTAATCTGCCTAGCCCTTGCCCTGAGCGCATGTGGCCCCACCCCACAAAAAATTGCCGAACCACAGCGCGAAGCCCTAGATAAAGCCAAGGCCGTGGAGGGCGTTGTACTAAAACAAGCCGCCGAGCAAGCCTCAGCGGCAGCGGCGGCCGAAACTAATTAGACCAAATGGGAATTCTTCTCTAGGCACAGCGACCTAAAAACGCCAGACTGCTGCACTGCCCACCGACCATACTTACATACAATGCCAGCTAAAATACTAATTACCCAATTGACTTGGCGCACAATGCTTCTGCCCTTAGCTTTGGTATTGTTTGAGTTTTCCACTTATATCGCTAACGATATGATTTTGCCTGGCATGTTAGCCGTTACGCGGGAATTTAATGCTGGGCCGCAATGGGTGCCTACCTCAATGACGGCCTATCTAGTAGGTGGTGCATCTTTACAATGGCTACTTGGCCCATTATCCGATCGAATTGGCCGCAGGCCGGTGATGCTGTCTGGTGTGGCGTTTTTTATTACCATGTGTTTACTCACCCTATTTACCCGCTCTATTGAGCAATTTATTGTTTTACGGGTATTTCAAGGCGTAGGCATGTGTTTTATTGGCGCGGTGGGCTATGCGCTGGTACAAGAATCCTTCGACGAAAAAACCGCCATTAAAGTAACCGCGCTCATGGCCAATGTCGCCATGATTGCCCCTTTATTGGGCCCACTAGCGGGCGCAGTGATGATGGAACTAGCGCCTTGGCGAATGATTTTTGTATTAATTGCGGCGGTGGCTTTTTTATCCTTTATTGGGCTTTGGTACGCGCTACCCAAAATTGCCCCCAATAAAAGTCTATCCCCTTTTACTTATCGCGCGGTTTGGCAAGATTATAAAAATGTATTTAGTAATACGCATTTTTTAACTGGCGCATTGGCAATGGGCTTATGTAGTGTGCCATTGCTAACCTGGATTGGCATTTCGCCAGTTATCTTAATTGGCGACGCAGGCTTATCGCCGATTGAATTTGGTTACTGGCAAATCCCTGTGTTTGCCGCTTTGATTATTGGCAATTTCACCCTCGCCAAACTAAGCAATCACCTGCCTGTGCGCAGAATGATAGGTTTGGGCTTGATTCCTCAGGTGTTTGGCTTGAGTTTTTGCTTTATCGCCATGCTTTTCGCGCCTAGTCACTATATTTATCTGGTGATTGGCATTAGCTTTTACGCTTTTGGCTGTGGGCTGGTCAATGCAGGTCTATTTAGGCTGGTACTGTTCTCTAGCAGTGTGAGCAAAGGCACGGTGGCCGCAGCCTTTGGCATGATCACCATGGGTGTATATGGCCTAGGTATAGAGGGAATTAAAGCGGGGCACTTACTGGCTGGTAATCGCTTTTTTGCTAGCGCCCTACTTATCGTTGGTGGCGTGTTTGTCTTTGCGTTGAAAAAATTTATGGATAAACATCAGCGCATTTCTAGCGCCACCACTCACTAAGGCCGATATGGATTTTTTAGCCGCGCATGGCCTTCCTAGACGTTGGCAAGGCCAGCCGAGCTTCACTCTTTTGCAATGTGACTTTGCCAATGGGCAAGAATTTTTGCGAACATGGCAAGCTTGGCAAGCAGATCCAAAACGTAGCCAACGCTTACATTATCTGGCGTTTGTTAGCCAAACCACACTTCCTACCTGCCCGCATCCTGATTTGGCCGAGTTATACGCCGCCCTAGTACAAAGCTGGCCGGCATTATGCAAAGGCTTTCAGCGCCTTCATTTTGCGACGGGGGATGTAATATTGACGCTAATCTGGGGCGACACGCTTAATCAATTACGCAGCGTTAGCGCCACAATCGATGCGTTTGATCTTAATGCAGCTATTAGCCCAGCACATTACAAAGCGCTGTGGCGGCTATCCAGCGCCAATACGCAACTGATTGCCTACAACAATGCCGACGCCGCCTTACAAAAAAGCAGTGGCTTTGCCATGGACAAGCATGGGGATTATTACGCGGGGTTTTGCACTCGCCCCCCTATTGATAAATCTAACAAATACCCACATCAGGCGCTCATTATTGGCGCGGGCTTGGCGGGCACTAGTATCGCTGAGCGCTTGGCTGCCCGTGGTTGGCTAGTCAATATTATCGATGCGGCAGCAGGCGTGGCAACGCAATCCTCTGGCAACCATGCGGGCTTATTTCACCCCAGCGCCAGCCGCGATGATAATTATTCAGCCAGGCTTAGCCGTGTAGGCTGTGCAGAAACCCAGCAGCACCTACAGCGCTTAAAGCAAGCGGGGCTTGAGGTTTTTTTTGGCAACGACGGCATCTTGCAAATTGCAAAAGACGACGCACAAGCCGCATTAATGCAAGAAATCGTTCTGCAATACCCTGCCAGTTTATTAAAATGGATCAGCCAAAACGATGCCCAACAGCAACTTGGCGCACGCCCAAGCCACGGCGGCTGGTGGTTTTCTCAGGGTGGCTGGGCTAATCCGGCCAGTGTTTGTCGGGCCAATCTAGCCCGCTGGCCCAAGCAAATCACCACGCACTTTGGGCATAAAGTAGATCGCATTCATCAAGCCATAGACGGCTGGCAAGCCATTGCCGCAGATGGCCATGTTATTGCGTGCAGCCCTGTGCTGATTATTGCCAATGCCACCGAAGCACTCGATTTACTACCTGATTTAGAGTTGCCGCTTAGCAAAACACTCAGAAGCACCAGTCTAATTGCAGATTTTGAGCATCCCAGATACAGCTTAAGTGGCTCAGGCTATTTAACCGCCGCTTTTCAAGGCTACCGCTGCATTGGCGCAGCTGAAGTAAAAGATAACGATTTAGATATCGCAGCCGCCCATAATTTAGTGGAATTACACGCTTTACTGCCTGATTTAGCCGCAAAAACAGCCAACAGTAGCCGCGCCTGTTATCGCCCCAACAGCCTAGATCGACTCCCCCTAGTGGGGGCCTTGCACGACCCACAAAACATCCCCGCGGCGCTACATCAGCTACATCAAATCCCTAGGCAAATAGGGCTATATGGCTTATTGGGATTAGGCTCACGCGGCCTTAGCTGGGCGATCATTGCCGCCGAAGTGCTGGCCTGCCAGCTTAATGGCGAGCCATCCCCTATTGAGGCCGACTTGCTGCAAGCAATCGATCCCGCACGCTTCTTACTAAGAAAACACCGCAGAAACTTAAACACGCTGTCGACTACTTTGCCGCAAACTGAATCATAAGCACCCTAATTTGGCATAAATTGCGCCCATACCCCAGCCAACTTACCGGTCATGCTATTGAGTCGCCCGTCTGGCGGCTGAAGCCTCACTGAGCACTTACAAACATACAGCGCGGCCTATTCTGCAATTAACAATGTAGGAGGTTTATCATGCGCCGCATCATCCCCACCCTCATCTTTGGATTGTGCTTTATCCACGCCGAATCACGCGCAGATATCAATGACATTCTTGGCTTACAGCAAGCCATCAATGGCTTTTGTGGCGCACGCATGGATGTAATTTTAGTGGATGAATCACACACCAATCCGCCATGCCTGATGGCCTACTCCGATGGCTGTGAAGAAGCTCAACCCAATAGCCCGCAAAGCTGCCTTGTGGTGATGAGCGAAGACAATGCCCAAGCAGATGAAGGCAAAGTGCTTAGCGTATCGTGGTAGCTTCACCAATCTGCTGCTGAACCAACTCACCCAAGCGCGCAATCGCCTGTTCGTGACGATCACTCCAAGGCTCATTACAGCAGATGCGTAAGCAATTACGATAGCTATGGCTTGGCGAAAACAAAGGGCCGGGAGTGAAACTTATCCCCTCCCTTAAAGCATGCTGAAGCAACAATAAAGTATCTACCGCTGCATTTAATTCAATCCAAAAAACATAGCCGCCTTGCGGAACATGCAAGCGAGTATCACTCGGGAAAAACCGCTCAATCGCTGCCACCGCCAGCATCACCTGATCAAAGCAGGCTCGGCGCAGGCGACGCAAATGATGATCGTAACCGCCACTTTCTAAAAACTTGGCAATGGTTCTTTGCAGCGGCATAGCGTTAGAAAAAGTATTAATAAATTTAAGTTGTTCTACTTTTTGATGATAACGCCCTGCCACCACCCAGCCAATTCTAAATCCCGGCGCTACAGTTTTAGTAAAAGAAGAAATCAGCATCACATTACCTTCTTTATCAAAGGCTTTAGCGGGCCGAGGCCTATCCCCTTTGTAATAAAACTCACCGTATAAATCGTCCTCAATTAAAGGAATATGCCGCTCAGCTAACAACTCCACCAAACACTTTTTATTTTCATCCGGCATTAAACTGCCTAGCGGATTAGAAAAATTAGGCAGTAATACACAGGCTTTTACTTCGCCACTACGCGTGGCTAATTCCAGCGCCTCAATGGATATGCCCGTTTGTGGGTGAGTAGGTATTTCTAACGCTTTAAGCTGAAAGCTTTCTAAAATCTGCAATAGGCCAAAATAAGAAGGCGATTCAATCGCCACCACATCACCCGGCTGAGTCACCGCCCGTAAGCATAAATTAAGCGCTTCAATCGCGCCTTGGGTAATCAGTATTTCTTCCGCCTCAAATTGCCCTCCCCAATTTAATGCACGGCGGGCAATTTGGCGGCGTAATTCCACATCGCCAGCGGGGCGGCCATAATCTGCAATTAATTCCGGCGAATGCCGAGTCACTTGGGCTAATAAACGCTGCAATTGCTGATTAGGAAAAAGTGCGGGAGCCAAAATGGCAAAGCCGAAATCAATTTTAATATCGTGTAAACGCGCCAAAGTAGCAGGCAACCACATAGGATCAATCACCACTTGCCGCGCTTGCTGCGGTGGCTGAGTGAGCTCTGGAGCAGAAAAACCATTGCGATGCTTTTGCACATAAAAGCCAGACTGAGGGCGTGCTTCAATTAAGCCACGGTCTTCTAGCTCGCGGTAAGCTTCCATCACAGTAGAGAGGCTAACTTGCCGCTGCGCGGATAGCTTTCGAATGGAAGGGAGTTTTTCGCCTAGCTGTAATACGCCAGATTGAATGGCCTGAGCCAATTCACCCGCCAATTGAAAATACAGCGTTTCAGTTTTGCGCCGTAGGCTGGCGTCAGGCAAAGAGAGATCAGTCATCACAAACTCCATAGATGACCTTACTATATCTTAGCCCGAGCAAGGATTACAGTAGCAAAAAAATATAAATATTTTGAAAGTGTACCGCTAGCCAGCACACCGGCTGATGGGGGTCTCGAAAAACCTATATTTCTAAATAAGACAAGGCGCATATTAAAAAAATCGACGCTGCATATGCTTGATATGTAAGGAGATTTTTTTAATGCGCAACGCAGTATTATGAGATCAGATGGGGTTTTCTAGGCGCCCTGATGCAATAGGTGGCTACTTCGCCCCACTAGCAGCAAGCGGAGCAGGCGTGGGGGATGAGGAGACAATAGGATGATCTTTATCTAAGACTTGGAAAAAAACCTCATCCTGACGAATCATGCCTAATTCATTCCGGCCGCGCTCTTCAATCGCATCTGAGCCGGTTTTTAAATCGCGAACATCTGCATCTAATGCGTCATTACGCTCTTTTAATTTTTCGTTTTGTAGTTTTTTTTCAACAAGCTGATGATCAAGCTGCCATACGCGCAACCAACTGCCTTTGCCCACCCAAAGGGGCCATTGCAAAGCAGCAATCATGATAGAAAATACAATAGCAAGCAGGCGCATAATTAGATTCTAAATGATAGAAAACCGGAATCAACGATTCCGGTTTGTGATACTACCTGAGAATAAGTCAGTTTTTACTTATTAATTTGGTAAAAAGCACCCATACCTGGGTATACCGCGGCTTCACCCAACTCTTCTTCAATACGAATCAATTGATTGTATTTAGCAATACGATCAGAGCGGCTTAATGAGCCGGTTTTAATTTGCATGCAGTTGGTTGCCACAGCCAAATCTGCGATAGTTGCATCTTCGGTTTCGCCTGAACGATGGCTCATGACCGAGGTGTAACCATGACGTTTAGCCAGATCAACCGCAGCCAGTGTTTCAGATAGCGAACCAATTTGGTTTACTTTGATAAGGATAGAGTTACAAACGCCTAAGCGAATCCCTTCAGCCAGAATCTTAGTGTTGGTTACAAACAAATCATCGCCCACGATTTGCACGCGTTTGCCCAAGCGATCGGTCAATACTTTCCAACCCGCCCAGTCACGCTCGCCCATACCATCTTCGATCGAGATAATTGGGAATTTATTAACCAAGCTTTCCAAGTAATCCACTTGCTCTTCAGATGTCAGAGCGCGTTTATCACTTTTCTTGTAAACATACTTGCCGGTTTCTTTATCAAAGAACTCAGAAGCAGCACAATCCAGTGCGATGCAGAAATCAGTACCGGCTTTGTAGCCTGCTTTTTCAATGGCAGACATAATCATTTCCAATGCTTCTTCTGCATTGGCTACATCTGGAGCAAAACCACCTTCATCGCCCACTTGGGTAGGCATACCCTTGTCGTGCAGGATTTTTTTCAGGTTGTGGAATACTTCAGCGCCGTAACGCAATGCTTCGCGGAAAGTTGGCGCGCCAACTGGCACAATCATCAGCTCTTGGAAATCCAAGCTATTTGATGCGTGCTCACCACCGTTAACCACATTCATCATTGGCACTGGCAGGCTCATCGGGCCTGAACCACCAATATAACGATACAGCGGCAAGCCCGCTTCTTCAGCAGCGGCCTTAGCAACCGCCATAGACACAGCTAAGATGGCGTTTGCACCAAGATTGCGTTTGTCTTCAGTACCATCTAAATCAATCATGGTTTTGTCGATAAACGCTTGGTCAGCAGCATCTAGGCCAATGATGGCCTCACAGATTTCGGTGTTGATATTTTCAACAGCCTTCAATACACCCTTGCCAAGGTAGCGGGATTTATCGCCATCACGCAGCTCAAGCGCTTCGCGCTCGCCAGTGGATGCACCAGACGGCACAGCGGCACGGCCCATTACGCCGGATTCCAGCAATACATCGGCTTCTACAGTTGGGTTACCACGAGAATCAAGAATTTCACGGGCGATTACTTCTACAATTGCGCTCATATTTCAAACACCTTTAAGGAGGGTTGGTCTGAGTAGCTACACCGAAAAACTTCCGGCACTAAAAAATTCAGATTTGGCAGCCTTTCAACTTTATGTCATTAAAACTGCCAAAATATTACAGCGAGTACTCAATCAATGAGTGTGCCTTAAAGCACCACCCCTGTCTTTGAGTACGATCAGCAATTCTTTCATTCTTGGGCAGAGCAGCAAAGCGGGCCCAAACGAGCCCGCATGCAATCGCAAATTACAAGCTATGTTCAATAAAAGAATGTGATTTTACTGCGCGATCGATGTCTTTTAATACCATTAACAATTCTTTCATTCGCGCCAATGGCCAAGCATTTGGGCCATCAGAAAGCGCTTTAGATGGATCTGGGTGCGTTTCCATAAACAAGCCAGAAATCCCCGCCGCCACCGCTGCACGCGCCAATACCGGCACAAACTCACGCTGGCCACCAGAGCGATCGCCCTGCCCGCCTGGCTGCTGCACTGAATGCGTCGCATCAAATACGATTGGGCAGCCCGTTTCACGCATAATCGCCAAACCGCGCATATCGCTAATCAGTGTGTTATAGCCAAAAGATGCGCCTCGCTCACAAACCATTAGATTATCCAGCCCGCCATTTGCATCGCGCGCTTTATTAATCACATTCACCATATCGCCAGGCGCCATGAATTGGCCCTTTTTGATATTCACTGGCTTGCCAGTGGCACAAACGGCATGAATAAAGTCAGTTTGGCGGGCCAAAAATGCGGGGGTTTGCAATACATCGACCACGCTCGCCACAATAGGGGCTTCGGCTTCAGTATGCACATCGGTAATAACAGGTACGCCAATTTGCTTTTTAACTTCGGATAAAATCCGCAAGCCTTCATCAATCCCTAAGCCGCGGAATGATTTGCCTGAGCTACGATTAGCTTTATCAAAACTCGATTTATAGATAAAAGGAATGCCCAGTGCATCGGTCATTTCTTTTAATTGTCCTGCGGTATCCAGCGCCATTTGCTCGCTTTCAATCACGCATGTGCCGGCGATCAAAAAGAACGGTTGATCGATACCGACTTCAAAGCCACATAATTTCATTTTTCGCTCCGTGAGGAGTGAGAAGTAAGCGGCAAGGAACCCCAGCACCTACTCTTCACGAGTTTCACAAACTATAGTTAGGTATAAATTCTTAGCCTTGCGCATGCATCCGGTTTCGTACTACCTGCATCTGCACACTTAACTAAAAATTTATCCCCTAATAATTAGACCCCGCCAGCGAAAAGCAGGTTTACCCTGCCAGCCTATGTTTAGAAGCATAAGCTGGCAGTTTTACAGTATTAGCAGCTTAAACCACTGCGCCCCTGCTCGTTAGCGTAAGCCAATGCTGCTTCAATATATGAAGTAAACAAAGGATGGCCATCACGCGGCGTAGAGGTAAATTCTGGGTGAAATTGGCAAGCAAAGAACCAGCGATGCGCACTCAGCTCAACCGTTTCAACCAATTGCTCTGCACCTGCCGAACGACCACTGATTTTTAATCCAGCAGCTTCTAAGCGAGGCAAGTAATAGTTGTTTACTTCGTAGCGATGACGATGACGCTCAGCAACGGATGCCGCGCCATAAATCTTAGCCGCAAGCGAGCCCTCTACCAGCTGACATTCCTGCGCACCTAAGCGCATTGTGCCACCCAAATTAGAGTTTTCATCACGCGTTTCAATTTTACCGTCGTGATTAACCCATTCGTTAATCAGCGCAACAACGGGGAACTCGGTATCTAAATCAAATTCAGTCGAGTTGGCACCCTTCATACCGGCTACATCACGCGCGTATTCAATCAGTGCAATCTGCATACCAAGGCAAATACCAAGGTAAGGGACATTGTTTTCACGGGCAAATTTAACGGCAAGAATCTTACCCTCTACACCACGCTTACCAAAGCCACCAGGAACCAGAATAGCGTCCATGCCTTCAAGGCAGCTGGAGCCGTTTTTCTCTAGCTCTTCAGAATCCATATAATGAATCTGTACGCGGCTATTGGTGTGTACACCCGCATGAATCAACGCTTCAGATAGTGATTTATATGACTCAGTCAGATCAACATATTTGCCGACCATGGCGATATTCACCGAATGACTCGGGTTTTTCAAACCATGAACAATCTTCTCCCAAGCAGACAAATCTGCCTTAGGTGCGTCAATTTGTAATAATTCACAAGCAATATCGTCAATACCTTGCGCGTGCAGCATATTAGGTACTTGATAGATGCTGTCCGCATCGTAACAAGCAATCACCGCGTTTTCTTCTACATTACAGAACAGCGCCAACTTACGGCGTTCTTCATCAGGCAGCTCGCGATCCATACGGCACAGTAAGATATCTGGCTGAATACCAATTTGGCGCAATTCTTTTACACTATGCTGGGTTGGCTTAGTTTTAATTTCACCCGCCGCAGCAAGATAAGGCACGTAAGACAAATGCACGTAGAGGGTATTTTTACGACCCACATTAGAGCGCATTTGGCGAATTGCTTCCAAAAATGGCAAGGACTCAATATCACCAACAGTGCCGCCGATTTCTACAATCGCAACGTCCACATCACCCGCGCCTTCGCGCAGCTTCATTTTGATTTCATCAGTGATGTGTGGAATCACTTGAACCGTGCCACCTAGATAGTCGCCACGGCGCTCCTTGGTGATGACAGATTCATAGATCTGTCCGGTGGTAAAGTTATTAGATTTGCGCATTTTTGAGCTAATAAAACGCTCGTAATGACCAAGGTCTAAATCAGTTTCAGCGCCGTCTTCTGTTACGAAAACTTCGCCATGTTGAAATGGACTCATGGTGCCGGGATCAACGTTGATATACGGATCCAGCTTCATCATCGTGACTTTAAGGCCACGTGATTCAAGAATAGCGGCCAGCGACGCAGCGGCGATGCCCTTGCCCAGCGAGGAGACAACGCCACCGGTAACGAAAATGTACTTAGTCATGGCAGGAATAGCAGGTTGGAATTCGCTATTTTACCCGATTGGCGGGGGCGGCTCAATTCTCGACAAGAGCCCAACTTTGTGCGTACACCAAAAAAGAGTCTCATCTTTCCCTCCCAAGGGACTTGACTGTGAATTTAAAAGGTCAAAACAGCCCTCATTTCCATGCTTAATCGCGTTTTTATGCTTAATAATTAAAAATCAAGCGTAGAAATTACAAGCAATTATTTTCGCCCATAACTGCAACGAGGCTCATCTCCCGACGCTTTTAACAAAATATAATCCAGTACACGCGTCGGTAAGATTTTTTTAAGCAGCCAGAATACTTTTGTTGGCGTAGTAATTTGATAACGAGCCGATGGGCGGCGCGCTCGCAGCGCAGCACGCACCGTCAGCAATACCGCTTCTGCTGGCAAGGTAAATGGAGCGGCCGGGCCCAACTTTGCCAAGCGCGCTTGCATCGCTAAATAAGAAGGCCGATGAAAACTCTGCTGCGCATCAATCCAATGATTAAATTGTTGCTGCGCATTAGCGCGAAAACGGCTAGTGATTGGGCCGGGCTGCAGCAGTACAGCATAAATCTGACTCCCTTTTAGCTCTTGGCGTAAAGTATCTGCAAAACCTTCAAGTGCAAACTTACTTGCGTTATAAGCCCCGCGGTATGGCATAGCCGCAAAACCCAGCACAGAGCCATTAAATATAACCTTGCCATGCCCTTGCTTTCTCATGATGGGCAAAACTGCATTTGTCAGCTCAATAGATCCAAACACATTGGTTTCAAACTGATACCGCATCGCCTCCCTACTTAAGTCTTCTACTGCACCTGGCAAACCAAACCCTGCGTTATTGAATAAAGCATCGATACGCCCGCCGGTTTTTGCCAACACAGCAGCCACCGTTTGTTTTATAGATTGCGAATCAGCCACGTCGAGCTGTAATGCTTCAAAACCTTCATCTTTAAGCCGCTCTACATCAACCATATCTCTAGCTGTTGCAAAAACACGCCACCCGTCTGCCTTCAGGCCCAGTGCAGTGGCATAGCCTATTCCGCTCGAACACCCACTAATTAAAATCACACCAACACTCACTTATATCCCCTTTTTTGGAACACTATCACGCAATTTTAAACCATTAAATTTCAATAAAACACAATAAAACTTGCTATTACGGTCAGAAATTGAAATTAAAAAAATACCACCGACAAAAACAAACAATAAAATGCGCACAAATAACATTGTCATGCAAAACACATACTTACGTAATGCAAGCTTGTAATTATTCGCCACAGAAGCTAGTAATAAAATTCACACCTACCTTACACAAAAACATGCTTTGCTTATGCATACAAACAATGTAAGATTTTGAGCTGGGTTTCACACAACTTAGCAAACAAGCAAAGAAAGGGAGAGTCTATGAAAAAAATCGCACTCGTCACCGGCGGCATGGGTGGTATCGGTTCTGCTATTTGCAAAGCACTCGCAGATAGCGGCTTTAATGTTGTAGCGACTTACTCTAAAGCAGGAAGAGAGCTGCAATGGCTAGCAGATATGAAAGCAGCTGGTTACCTTTTTAGCGCATATGAGTGTGATGTCACTGATTTTGATGCTTGTGTTCGCATGGCAGAAAAAATCAATGAAGAAATCGGCCCTGTCGATGTACTCGTAAATAATGCCGGTATTACCCGCGACGCCACCTTTAAGCGCATGGGCCAGCTAGATTGGGAAAGCGTCATCAGCACCAATCTTAACTCGCTATTCAATGTATCTAAGCAGTTTCTTGATGCCATGGTTGAGCGCAACTGGGGCCGTGTGATTAATATTTCTTCCATTAACGGCCAAAAAGGCCAGTTTGGCCAAACCAACTACTCGGCAGCAAAAGCAGGCGTACACGGCTTTAGTATGGCTTTAGCGCAAGAAGTTGCAAAAAAAGGCGTTACCGTTAATACCATCTCCCCTGGCTATATCGCCACAGAGATGGTTATGGCGGTGCCTGAAGACGTACGCAATAAAATTATTGCAGGCATCCCTGTTAACCGCCTTGGCACCCCAGAAGAAATTGCTGGCTTAGTTAGCTACCTTGCTTCTGATTTATCTGGCTTTATGACCGGCGCAAACATCGCAATCAATGGCGGTCAGCACACCTGCTGATCATTTAAAGCCATGCTATTTAAGGACAGCGGGTTAATGATATTGAGGCCACACCCTTTTATCTTTTAACCCGCCTTTTCTATTGCCTGCCTACCAATACCCTGCCCAATAGCCTTCGACGCAAAACTCATTTGTATAAAGTATTTTCTGAATCTTGCTCAGCCACGATCAGCAAACTCTCATTTTACTGAATTGAAAGCGCCCTTTAATTCCAGAATACCTCGATGCACTTAAGCAACACCGTACCTATCCAGTGGGCTTTGCACGCCCAGACCGCCACGATTCAAGACATGAGTGTAAATCATGGTGGTGCGCATTGACGAACTTGCTAGTCTGAAATATCACATATGGCATTCAGCAAGGGTTATGGATACATGAATATCATATTTAGACACCATAAATAGATATGATTTTTTTTATGGCAGACACAAAACCTGCACGAAAAATAATTTGACCAGACTCACTTGAAACTCGACCATTTTGTTCAAGCAGCCACCCCCAATGCTCTAACGTATCGGAACTAATTGCCGCTTCCAGAGCAGAGAGTTCCTGAAGAGATAAATGCAAACCATTTTGCTCATCATTAGTTTGGGTTGAGTTATCAGTATGATTAGTCAGATTTATGGTGGAGATTTGGTTTGCTAAGTGCCGTGACGCCAGCAATTGCGCACGAAGTGAGGATAACTCAGCAAGTAAGAGGCCAATGCGTGCCCGCAAAACGGGATCAGGTATACCTTCAAATATTTCATCTAACTTGGCGGACTGACCCTTCTTTTTTCCTTCGCCCTGTTCAGATCGCTGAACAAATGCTTGGATAAGAAGTCGATAATGTTCTCCAGCTGCATTTCGGATGGCTGGCTCTGCAGGGCCTCCACGCTCATGGGACATTCTGCCGACAGTCGCAATAGTAAGGAACTTACCTCCTTTTTTTTCTAATTCAATGCAAATATCATAAATTGTTTGAAGTGATAGTTTCTTTCGGGCAGAAGCCGATGCAATAAAATTTTCCAACAACTGTTTGGGATTCGCATTTTGCACTACATTAGTCGCCTTAAACTATTCTTTGGATGGCTTGTATAACTGCCGCACCAGATACTGGCTGACAAGCCTGTAACTTAACCGTTGCATCAACCTCTTGCTGAACACCACTTTCTTCCAGAGTTAATTGCCCCTCAATAAGATCATTTAAGTCATTAGGATTAAGTCTAGCTGCAAGCAAGCTAACAAAGGCATTACCTACGGCAAGCATTTCATCATCGGTTAGTGTGATAAACAACGCGGGGCGCCCATTTCGAATGAGCATTGCATCAATTAGCTTTGCTCGCCTCAAATTTGCATGCGGAGTAGATTCACTTGGATAGATCGTTGCACACTGGCAAATACGGTCTAACAATTCAAATGTAGAACACTCCCTTGCTGCCGTCTCTAAGTCCGAAGTCTCTCCTGCTAGCACCAAATCCACCCCCGAACCCTGATTAGTTTTCACAATTTCTTTGCAGCGCTGAATTAGCGCATAACATGCATGCCAATCATGAGCATTAGAATCAACTAATGCGAGGAGCTCATCTCTGTGTTCATAAGAAGATGAAATATCGCTTTCAAGAGAGTTCGAATCTTCTTGGTCCTCAATAGCGCGAATACTTGCCTCGGCGGCTCTCACTCCTGCCGATAACTCCCATACCTTTAGTCCAATCACATTAAATTTAGCTATCAATCCGCCAAGAAATGCAGGCCCAGTTACAAAGAATCTACAACGCAAACAATTTCTTACCCCGCCAGGAACAGGTAACCGACGACCACCATGAAGAGGGCCCCCTTCAGCACATTTTGCTGCAGATACAGGGCAAATTCCGATTTCACCGATTGACCACCCAGATGGTTCACATGTGACAATAGCTTCAAGAGCTGCTGAATCATTGAAGGCAACAATTGGTTTAGCCGCCGAAATCTCTGTATTTTGCATAAAACGAAGGAAGTTTTTTTGCTCGGTACGCTGCAATTTCTGCTGCGCTATCGCCAAGGTTTCACTAATGTGTGCAGGACCTGGTTTTGTATAATAAAGCGTCATTAATATGGTAGCGTGCCCAGCAACACACTTTGAAAGAATATGCAGAGGAACTCCACCATCAATTGCAAAGGCCGTGATTAGAGAGACTCGAAGAGCATGCAGATCATAAAGTGCCTTCGGATAAGAATTATTTAGATAGGGTTTTACAAAGCGCAAAGGCGAGCCATCGGGAAGTGTTTCGTTACGGGCCGCCACTCGACGCTCTAATTCTAAAAGTAGCATACTCCAGAACGCTTGCAGCCTAGAGTCTCTCACTGGCTCAGTGGGATGCACGCCGCAAATATCTCGAAAGAGAAAGCAGGCTGTGCCTTTTTCCAGCAGCATAGGAAGTGTGTTAGACCTGAGAAGGCTCTTGTCTTGGATCTCAGACCAAGGAGTAGGACAATGAAGGGGATTAAATTCAGATTGCCATTTGCATAGATTTTTTACTAATTCAATTACAGATTCATTTTCCCATGGTATTTCGTAACCTTTATCTAAATCATTTTTCATTCGATCAGCAGTCTTATTGGTATTCACATAAAGTCCGGTAAATACTCGCCCAGTTTGAGTGTCATTAAATTTACGCAAGAATCCTTTACAAATATTGACATTTCCAATCGGCACTAAATTTCCCGTGTTTTTTATCCACTCCCGACCTGAATAAATAATTGAATCCGCCTCACCAGAATCAAGCATTCTCACTTGAAATGTTCTCAATGGGAGCATTAGCTTCAAAAGCACTGCATATGCTCGTATTGGTGACCAGCATTTTTCAACTTGACTTGTCATGACGTTAATGCGCCTAAACCAATCCATTTTGAGAGTTTTTGGCCATTTATAGTCTTCTTCCGTCAGTATGACTTGTAATTCATGTATGTAGCGCATAGGTAAGGCTTCACGGTGTGTATTTACTTTTTTAATCACACGGCGAGAAATACGCTTCACAGGATTATAATGATATGGGCTAGGTACAGGTCGCCCGAAGTCATCTTCAGTAATGAGAAATGTATGGATGTACCAATCAAAAAACTCTGCGAGTAAATTTGTATACATTTTAAGGCTGCTATCCTGCCATATTTGCTTTCCAGCCCAATCAGTCCATGTCATCGTCAAAACCGTGTTTCTCTGACAATAAACGCCAATATTACGTGGCAGTAAGGGGTGTTCTAATAGATATGCAAGGAACCGATTTGCCATATAAGTTCGCAGCGCAATTCCTCGTTTTTTCTCAAAAATCCAGTCGTGAAGCTTAGATCTCCATTCTTCCATGCCTGCATCAATCTCGACGGCCCAGATAAAATCATGCTCAAATGATTTAGCTCTAAACCGACCAAGTCCCCAATCTTCTTTACTTGGCACGCGGTCACCAAACTCTGCTCGATGCAATACCGTCAACCCATCCACGAATATGGCAAGGTGTCTACGATGCTCGAATATTGCAATAGGGGCGATAGTATTAGGATGTATGTCGCCAGCCTCACGAATGCCCATTGTTGAGCCGGCAATACGCAACATTGAGCCAATAACTTGCGTTTCATGATTTTTCCTTGAACCAATGAGCAGCGCATCGTATAAAGGCTTAAGTTGCCCGAAGTCAATTTTAGAGGGGCGAATTGCAATCTTTGACGCAAACATTGGAGTCGTTGGCATTGCAATAACACCATCTGCCCACAGTGCATAAAGAAACTCCAAAACGTGACATTTCTGACCCAATTGCATTTCAAGTAATTTTCCAGCATCGACAACACAATCGATCCCTAGTGAAAACTCTTGCAGCGATGCACTATGTAGTATTTGCTCAAATGCACGTAGTAGTGGCGAACGTGGAACTGATCCACCTTTTTTTGTATTGGGAAGAAATTGAGCAAGGCGCTTTAGTGCTGCTCCAAATCTATCAAATGAAGTTTCGCTATCAATATAGATATGTGTTGTACTGAGATTGTGTCGCAATTGACGTTCAGTCAACGGCGAGCATCCGGTAGCATATTCACTAAATTGGCAATACTTAGTTGGCTCCATATTTAGAATTCACCTAAATAATGGCGGAATGACTGAATGAATTAAAAGCCGTTCCTCGGCCTGCTTAAGTGTCGATGCAATAGTACCAATCGACGGTGCTGTGTATGGGGCTTGTGATTCGATAGACCTATGATGCAATGCGCGCTGCACAATGTCTTTTGATACTCCCGACGCCACTAGAAGCTGACCATAGCAGTGCCGATGACCATGTGGGGTCGTTCCATTCTGCTTGCACACTTCCAATCCAATTTTTCCCACTGCCCTTGCATGAGCCTGTCGATACGCATCAACGGTATAGGGGTCGCCATCAACACAGTCCTTATGGCTAACAAACAAAAATGGATGCTTGCAGTGTCTACTACGTAATTTTGTAATGTAAATTTTAAATAACGTCAGAAATAACTCCCCCCAAACAGATGGAAACCAATGCACTTGAGCAAAGTTAGTTTGACTATCCGTCAACATTAATTCTTTCCATCCAGAGTGAAATCGGCCAGCGACTAAATTACGAGGCTCTAGCTGCCATTTCATACGCAGGTACGTTTCACGATTTGCATCAATATAACGCCCAGTGACTGGATCAATAAAATCAGCAGGAGCCTTACCCTGCTCTGGGTGGTAAACGCGAACCAATGCACATTGTCGATTTAACGGATCCACAGCGACATCCGATACATAAAGATGAAATGGCTCTGACTCTCGCAACCCCCCGCCATGCAACAAGAGAGTAATCAATGCATCTCGAATATTAAGTCTCTCGTGAAGCACGGGCGATCTTGCTTTACCATGGATAATAAATCCTTGAGTAATCAACCTTGGAAATTGGGCGTCGGGGAAACTTTTAGGTTGGACAGGCATGGAGACCAACTCTTTGCGCCTTATTGCTACAATACGGGCCTGTTTTGACCAAGCTATTGCCTCTTCACGATCATAGGTATGAGCAAGCAAGGCATGGGATCGGCGCTTATCAAAGCGACGCCAGTAGGCCATTTGCTCCGACACACTGGCATTGCGCCACGGATTAATTGAAGTCGTGTCGTAGTAATTTACCAACCAATCACTGAAATTAGTGAGCGCGTTTAGAAGTATTCTAGCCCGCTGGAGTGATCGAGGCTCCCAAAATAGTCCTGATGAATCGTGGCCTTCAAGATTAATAGTGCCTCCCACCAAGGCCTCCGCAAAGCAGGCCAATACCTGTGGGCGATCCGTTTTCGCTTGGAAATACTCCTGATTACCTTGCATATAATCAATAAACAAACCAACTGCTCGCGCTACCTCACGCTGCCATGCTGGCGAGCGACTTCGGCCATACTCAAGAAAATATTCAATCAAAGGCATCAATGCCTTCGGCTGACATTCATCACCTTCTAACATGTAAACAACATAATATCGCCGATCAACCAACCCAGGCTTCTTAATCAACGTATATGCGACAGTATGGTATTGAGCTATTTCCTTGCGAAGGTTCATTTTTAAGTGCCAAGTAAAGTACTCATAAATAAAACTCGAAGATTTCGTCCTCTGTGACACAGCATTGCTATTAAATACATCGTCTTACACTTCATACGTCATGAATTTAAAATACACTTTAGCTTTTCCGATCTTGCAAAACAAAATTAATGCGAGCCATTTCAAAGGAATTTCTCGCACAAATCATGTTTTCTGTAAGTAAGGTGAAGTCGTCATTTATGTGCGTTAAACCCCGCTGGATACTTGGATTCTGTTAAGAACTCCATTCTCATACTCTAGTACCACGTACCTATAATTTCAGCTCTTCTATAAATCCTAGCAACGATTGTTTCTGCTCTGGTTGCAGCTTATGCATCGCCTCAACAATCTTCGCCTCCAGCTCATCTTCGCAGTAGAAATATGCCACAGGCACATCTAATACCTCAGCAATCCGCTTAAGCGTATCGAAGTCTGGCGTGTGTTTTCCTCGTTCGTATTGATTCATCCTTGCACTCGCATTGCCTGCCTCTAGCCCGAGCAATTCCCCCAGTTTTTGTTGGCTGAGTGCTTTGCTGATCCGTGCTTCTTTGAGGCGGATTGGGATGGGACAAATCGAAGACATGCAATTGCCATTGGCGAGAGAATCATGTCTAAGATTTTCTTAGTAACCTCCTCCAAGGTATACTAAGGATTTCTTAGTAATCAAGTCGTCATGAAGAATATATATCAAAATCACTTCAAGATTGAGGTGCTGCAATACATCAGCAAGGGCAACAATATTTCCAAGGCATCACGTAAGTTTAATATTCATCCCTCGACTATTTACGCATGGGTAAAGATTGGCCTTGAATACTTTCTGTCCCGAGAAGGCCTCCCTAGTAATCAGATTGCGGCACGGGTGATTGCTCCTAACTTAGAGCGAAGAATGCAGCAGCTTGAGCAAGAAAATGCCGTACTACGCCAAGCGGCAAAGCTGTACTTCATGTACAGCTGATCCAATCAAAGCATGCAAGCGTTTTTTGAGAGGTGGCTGGATACTCTGTGTTCAATAGAGTGAAAATAAAAGCATTCGAGTTCGTACAAATGTTGCTCAAGCTCGAATGCGGCTCTAAAGCCTGTCCTAGCGAGAGCTACTGCCCCCATCGTATGTAGAAAATCGCCTATTTTTACATAGCCTCCTCTTGCAGATTCTTATCAATTTATCCACCCGTTCTTATCGTATGTCGCCACCAGCGCTTTTGCATTTATCCACAGGGCTTGAGTGGCAGCCCCCGACCCACTGCCGACACTCAGCTGGCTTTGTCATGAGTGGCAGGTAACGAAAGTGAAGCGGCCGCTTAGAGCGTAACTCTGAGCGGCAACACCTCGGCCTTAGCGGACAAAAACCGTCGACCAAACTGGCAACGATCCTGCTAGGTTTCACACCAGCATTCCAGCTCAAAAATAGCTCGACCACTCAGCATTGCCAAGCCTTTTG
Organism: Iodobacter sp.; assembly: GCF_025352645.1. GTDB lineage: Bacteria > Pseudomonadota > Gammaproteobacteria > Burkholderiales > Chitinibacteraceae > Iodobacter. The sequence goes on from NZ_JANXSO010000017.1 coordinate 123,473, forward strand.
TTGCCAATTGCTCATCCATATTCCGATTTGCTGGTGTATTTTACCGCTGGTCAGTTAAAATCTTTCATGATTATTACGAAAAATTCATTGCGATGAAAATTTGCCGATTAATTATTTTAATCGCACTCGCTTGTGGAGCGGTATGACCGATAAACGACAAACAAAATAGTCTTAAATGTAACTCCCTTTTCTATCCCTTATTTTTTAGGTTTGATACATGAAAATCACCTCTTTTGCTTTGAAAAATTACCGGCGGCTAGCCGATGTAACCTTGGTCCTTGATGATAAAACAACGGTTCTAGTCGGCGCTAACAATAGTGGAAAAACGTCCTGTATCGGTGCGCTACACACATTCCTAAAAAGTCCTGACAATCTAAAAGTACGAGATATATCAAAGCTGAATTGGAAAACCATCAATCAACTAGGTGTAAGTATCGAGCAGAAATTTCCTTCTAGCGAGGACATGGAGGCGTTATCTGTCAATTTAGCGAGTTTATTACCTAGTTTAGACATTGAGATTAATGCGATGGCTAATGAGGCTTATAAGGTTCGCGACATTTTGCCAGATCTGGAATGGCGTGGAGGGGCTATATGTGTCCGAATAGCTTATGAAGCAATCGATATTTCCAAACTTGTTCGAGAGTTTGTTGATACAAGGAAAGTTGTACTCAAGCACAATGGCGTAAGTCTTTGGCCTAGAGATTTATGTGATTTTTTGGAGAAAGGCCAAAACCTTAGTAAGTTTATTAAACCAAAGCACTATATATTGAGTAAAAGTGCAGTGCCTTCAGTTGTCGAGTTTGGCGAAGAAGGTAAGTCCTCAGTTAACGAAGTTTTACAGCCATTTAAATCTGAAGCTCTGAAAAAGTTAATTCGAGTCGATGTGATATCCGAGCAACGTGGTTTAGGTGCTGAAGATAATGCTGAGCAAAAAGGCCCCTATTCAGAGAAGCAGCGGCTTAATAAATTACTCCGTGAATATTACGACCGTATTTTAAATCCAGAAGATTTTCCTGAGGAGCAAGATCTCGGCGTATTGGCGCAACAGCAAGCGCTAGAGAAAGGTTTTACTGACAGATTGAATGCACAGTTTGATAGCCCTTTCAATGAGTTAAAAGCTATGGGCTATCCAGGTATTGGTGGTAACCCTACTGTTGAAATTGCTGCAAAAATTAGTGGTATGGATGCTTTGCAAAAATCATCATCAGTTCGCTATCGATTTAATAAAGAAGATGAAGAATTTCTACCCGAAAGTTACTTAGGGCTTGGGTATCAAAATCTTATATATTTAACTTTCAGGCTTCTAGAGTTTCGCGACAAATGGATGCGTGTTGGCAAATCGGCCTCTTCAGGAGGCAACGTCGAAGAACAGATTGAACCGATTCACTTAGTTTTACTCGAAGAACCGGAAGTCAATTTACACGCGCAAGTCCAACGGGTATTCGTATCAAAAGCTTACGACACTTTGCGAAAGCATGTCGATTTACGAGATGAGGAAACCACGAAAGATAAGTCTGAATATCAAACACAGCTGGTTATTAGCACGCACTCCAGTCATATTATTGATGATATTGACTTCAAAGATTTACGCTACTTCCGGCGAAATGATGCAAATACATCGATCACAATGGACCATACCTCAATTGCAAACATGTCAGAGCTTTTTACGAAGGCGAAAGATGAACTTTTGTTTGTAAAAAAACATTTGAAATTGACTCATTGTGACATTTTTTTTGCTGACGGCGTTATATTCGTTGAGGGGCAAGCCGAGCGTCTTTTGGTACCTGAGTTCATTTCCAAACACTTTCAAGGCTTATCGAACAGGTACATCTCTATGCTTGAAGTGAGCGGAGCACACACTCACAAATACAGAGCGTTAGTCGAAAAGCTAGGGGTTACTACTTTAGTGCTGACTGATCTCGATTCAGTTGATAGCAATGGGGAATCGTGTTTCCCGCAAGAGAATTTAGATCAAAAGACCTGCAATGATACCTTGAGATTATGGCATCCAAAGAAAGAACTGCTGGATGAATTGGTGGCCTTATCCAAAGAGGAGCATGCGACAATAAGTCAAGGTGCGTCGCTTTACGTTGCGTACCAAAAGTCAACGCTGATTTCTGAGAGAAAAGTTTTATCCAGAACTTTTGAAGATGCATTGATCTTGGCAAATTTCGAGAATGAATTTTTCCAGAAAAAAAGCACACTGAAAACAGCAAAAGCTGGTCATGAAGATAATAGTAAGTTGTTGTCAGAGTCACTTTTTAACTATGTGAAAGGTCTCAAAAAGGGGGACTTTGCTTTTGATTGCCTCTTCCATCTCGCAGAAAATGAGGAGAAGAGTTTCAATCCCCCCGAATACATGAGTGAAGGCCTTAAGTGGCTGCAAACTCAACTTTCGCCCAAAGGTTAGGGGCAATTATGTCAGAGAAATTTTACTTGGCGGACACCAAACCTATCGATCATGACGATACAGTTGATAAAGGTATCGAAGAATGTCTTCTCATCGGTTCCGGTAAAAGCTTTATCACATTTGCGGGAGCCGGTTCAGGCAAAACCTATTCTTTGAAAAAAGCTCTCGAATTTTTGAAATCTAAATATTCGGATGACTTTTCTCGTCAGGGTAGGCAAATTGCAGTTGTGACGTTTACGAACAACGCCGCCGACGAAATCGTGGATCGTATTGAACAAAATCCAATTTTTTCAGTTTCTACGATTCATAGTTTTTGTTGGGCTGCTATTGCAGGCTTCAATGAGGATATTCGGAAGTGGTTTTTGGAAAAAATCCCTTACGATTTAAAAGATCTTGAGGAGAAACAGCAGAAAGGCCGCGCAGGAAAGGCTGCTGATGCGCGAAAAAGGGCTATTATCCGGCTAGAGAAAAAATTGAATGGTTAGCTGAACCACGCTCGTTCATTTATGATCCAAATGGCGTCAACTCATCCCCCAATGCGTTATCGCATGCAGATGTCTTGAAAATTTTCTCCAACTTTTTGACCACCAAGCCGATGATGGCAGAAGTCATCATAAACAAGTTCCCATTCATATTTATCGACGAAAGTCAGGATACCAACAAAGATGTAGTCAACTCTTTCTTTGAGTTGCAAGATGCAAAATCGGATAAAGTTGTCATCGGCTTGTTTGGAGATACGATGCAGCGCATCTTCGGTGGAGGGGAGTCTGAGTTGGGCAAGACTAAGCCAAGCGGTTGGGCTACTTTCAATAAGGAAATGAATCATCGCTCAGCGCGACGCATCGTTGGTTTGGGTAATCAAGTTCGTAGTGAAGATGATGGGCGTAAACAGTATGCCCGAGATGGCGCTGATGAAGGTTTCGTTCGATATTTCCTACTACCGCACGGTTTACCAGGCAAAGACGATGTCGAATTGAAAATTCGAGCGTTTATGGCGGAAGTTACGGGCGATACTGGTTGGACAGATACTCAATCCAAAGAAACCGCTATCTTGCTTTTGGAACATAAGATGGCTGGACGTCGGCTTTGCTTTTATGATCTTTGGGACAAGCTTTCAAAATCAGACAAAATTAAAGGTCGGATTTCGGAAGGTGAAAATACAGAGCTGAACTTTTTCTCTCACACTGTTTTTCCTATGGCGGAGGCAAGCTCAAAGGAAAACCGAGCCGAGTTGATGTCAATCTTACGAGCGAGTAAATCTCCGCTTTTGGAAGCTACTGTGCTTGACGCTAACAAGGACGATCCGCTCGGGCTTGCCCGAGCTGCAGAACATGCGTTTAGAGATGTAGTTTCAAATGAAAAGGTCTGTTTTCGCTTAGTTCTCCAAGTGATCGCAAAACATAATTTACTGCGAATTCCAGCAAAATTACAGTCGTTTGTAGCAACTTCTGAAGAAAGCGAGGCAGAATTAGAGCCTGATCAAGCGGGTGCTAGAGTGGAGGTCGAAGCAGAACCTGAAGAGCAGGATGACAGCGAGATTGCTGCTTGGGCAGAAGCATTGGAGACTGATTTCTTTCAAATTAGGAACTACAAGGATTACATCGATGGGAACTCAATATTTCGAACTCATCAAGGTGTAAAAGGAAACGAATTCGAGCGTGTAATGGTGGTCATGGATGATGATGAAGCTGGCGGTTTTTTATTTTCTTACGAGCAGTACTTTGACGTGAAAGAACTTTCTCGCGACAGTCAGAAAAAACGGGATGAGGGCGAAGAAACTGGTTTAGATCTTACTCGGCGATTGTTCTATGTTACTTCCACGCGGGCCAAGAATAGTCTCGCTCATGTGATTTATACATCTGATGTGGCTATGTTAAAGAAAAATCTTATTGCCAAAAAATTTGCGCGAGAAATTGAGATTATCGAGGTGTAGTTCCATAGTGATTTTGGCCATCAATAAATAGGTTTTGACTGGCCGCTTTGGCCGAGGAGCTAGCGCTCGCGACACAATTTGAGCGTCTGCAATCAAGGTCATTGCAGACGCTCATTTGGCCTAAAATTGTTGCGCCTCAGCGTCTAGCGGCCTGTCGCTCAGTCTAACTCAGTCGTTTCAACCGAGCATCAACCCTCGTTTGATGGTCGCTAAACTGGTAAGCGGAGAGGTGACGTTCGATGGGTTTGGGTGGAGAAGTTGAGTAAGATTTTGCACCTCTCAATAAGCTTTCGCTTTTAGGGTAAGATGTCGCCCTTAAACGGTTGCTCTTTATGCCGCCTCATTTTGCGTTTCGTTAATGCTTTAACGTGGCGCACCGTATTGCCCCCTAGCTTAAAAAGAATTCGCATGACTCAAAAACTCACCCTCCAACAGCTCGAGTCCTATCTCTGGACTGCCGCTGATATTTTGCGCGGCAATATGGATGCGTCGGAATATAAAGATTACATTTTCGGCATGATGTTCTTGAAACGCTTGTCTGATAGCTTTGATGAAGAGCAGGAAAAAGTGCTGGCTCATTATCTGAGTATTGGTAAGACGCAAGCGCAGGCAGAGGTGCTAGCGCAGGATGAAGATGAGTACGATCAGACTTTCTTTGTGCCCGAACGCGCCCGCTGGAATACGCTGAAAGATTTAAAGCACGATATTGGTGCCGAGCTAAATAAAGCCACCGAAGCAATCGAAGAGCACAACAGCAGCCTAGAAGGCGTATTGGTTTCGATTGACTTTAATATCAAAAATAAATTATCTGATAAAAAGCTGGGCGATTTACTCAGCCACTTTGGCCAGCATCGCCTGCGTAATGAAGATTTTGAATCGAGCGATTTGCTAGGCACGGCTTACGAATATCTGATTAAGATGTTTGCTGATTCTGCCGGTAAAAAAGGCGGTGAATTCTATACGCCTAGCGAAGTCGTGCAATTACTAGTGGCTTTACTCAAGCCCCATGCCGGAATGCGGATTTATGACCCTACCGTTGGCTCGGGCGGGATGCTGGTGCAAACGCGTAATTATCTAGTGCAGCATGGCGAAAATGCCGCCAATCTGTCGCTATATGGCCAAGAAATGAATCTGAATACTTGGGCCATTTGCAAAATGAATATGTTTTTGCATGGCGTATTCAATGCAGATATCCGCAAGGGCGATACCTTGGGCGATCCTAAGCATATTCAAAACGGCGAGTTAATGACGTTTGATCGCGTGATCGCCAATCCCCCCTTTAGCTTGGCCGCTTGGGGCAAAACCGAGGCCGATAACGATGGCTTTGGCCGCTTCCCCTACGGCACGCCACCGAAAGATTCGGGCGATTTAGCCTTTGTGCAGCACATGATTGCCTCGCTGAATAACGATGGCATGATGGGCGTGGTAATGCCGCACGGCGTGTTATTCCGTGGCTCCAGCGAAAAAGCCATTCGCCAAGGCATTTTGAACGACGATTTGCTAGAAGCCGTGATTGGGCTACCTGCGGGCTTGTTTTACGGCACCGGCATCCCAGCCAGTCTGTTGATCATCAACAAAGCCAAGCCAGCTGAGCGTAAAGGCAAAGTGCTGTTTATCAATGGCGAGCTGGATTATGCCGAAGGTAAAAATCAAAACAGCCTACGCAGTAGCGATATAGCAAAAATCGTCACCACCTTTGAGCAATACAGCGATATCAAGCGCTACGCTAAGGTGGTTACGCTGGCTGAAATCAGCGACAACGATTACAACCTTAATATCCGCCGCTACGCCGATACCTCGCCCCCTCCCGAAATTTTTGATGTGCGTGCCTTGCTGCATGGTGGTGTGCCCGTGCGCGAAGTGAATGACGATTATATTCAGGAAGAAATCCTGCAAGGCTTTGATGTCACGGCTGTTTTCACGCAGCGCGATGCAGATTATTACGATTTCAAACCGGAAATCACCAGCAAAGAAATGATTCGCACATTATTACCTGCCGACCATCAAGCGCTGATCGCCCAGTTTGAGCGCTGGTGGGATAAATATCGCGTGTCGCTGCATCAATTGGATGCACAAGTAGCAGAGGCAGAAGGCGTGATGAAGGACTACTTGGCGGAGCTGGGCTATGAATAAACTGCCGCAGCAGGATGCGCTGTTTCAACAAGTTAGCCAGCTTATTCAGCAGGCGCGCCAGCAGATTCAGCGCAGCGTCAACACCGCCATGGTGCAGATCTATTGGCAGATCGGCAATTTGATTATTGAGCATGAACAGCAGGGCGAAAGCCGCGCCGCCTACGGCAAACAACAGCTTGAGCAACTCTCTGCCCGTTTGAGCGCCGAGTTTGGTAAAGGCTTTGATGTCACTAATTTACGCAATATGCGGCGTTTTTATGAGGCTTTTCCAATTCGGGAGACAGTGTCTCTCGAATTAAGCTGGTCGCATTACAACCACTTGGCGCGGATTGAAAACCCGAGTGCCAGAGAGTGGTATCAGCAGGAAGCCGTGCAACAAGGCTGGAGTGTTCGTGCACTGGAACGCCAAATCAGCGTGCTGTATTACGAGCGATTACTGGCTAGCCAAGATAAAGCCTCGGTCGAGGCCGAAGCCAAAACCAACACCCAGCTTTTAGCGCAGCAGCCACAAGATTATTTGCGTGACCCCTATATTCTGGATTTTCTCAATCTGGATTCAGCCCGCTATCAAGAAGCCGATTTAGAACAGGGCATTATCAATAACCTACAGCAATTTTTATTAGAACTCGGCAAGGGCTTTGCATTTGTCGAACGCCAGCAGCGCATCCGCACCGAAGATCAAGATTTTTATATCGATTTGGTGTTTTACAATTTTAAACTTAAATGCTTTCTGCTCATTGATTTAAAGCTCGGCAAACTCAGCCATCAGGACGTCGGGCAGATGGACACCTATATCCGCATTTACGATCAGCATAAAAAAAGCGATGACGACAACGCCACTATCGGCCTGATCTTATGCAGCCAAAAAAGCGAAGCCGTCGTGAAATACTCGATCCTCACCGATAGCGAGCAGATGTTCGCCGCCAAATACCTGCCCTATTTACCTAGCGAAGCCGAACTTAAACACGAGTTAGAACGCGAACGCGCATGGGTGCAACAACAGCTTGGGGCGAATGATGAAGAATAAACACGTAGGGTGCGTTCGCATGTTGTGCCCGACTCGCCTTGATATCGGCACTTGCGTACATAGCGAGTATCGTGCGTCGGCATGGTGTTGTTATGCCACGCGTGGGCACAAAGGCGTGCCCATCCTACAATTTGGCGGGGCTGGGGTATGAGTAAACTTGTTCCCAATGGTTGGCGCATTCACGAATTAGGTGATTTGGCTGAGAAAATTGAAGGTGGCGGAACGCCAACGCGTACTGTTCCAGAATTCTGGTCGGGCAATATACCTTGGGTAACCGTCAAAGATTTAAAAAAAGTCAGGCTTTCCTTTGCCGAGGAAAGCATTTCAGAGCTTGGTCTGAAAGAAAGTTCAAGCCGATTGATCCCAAAAAACACCCTAATTATTGCTACTCGAATGGCTTTAGGTAAGGCTGTTATTTTTGATAAAGATGTGACAATCAATCAAGACTTAAAAGCTATTTTCCCCAAAAAAGAAATCGGCGTTGAATATCTACTTCACTGGTATCTTTCTAAATCCGAATATATTCAAGGAATGGGTACAGGCTCAACCGTAAAAGGCATTCGATTGGATGACTTACGGCTTATTCCTATCAAGTTGCCCCCTCTTCCCGAACAACAAAAAATCGCCGCCATTCTCACCGCTGTTGACGTGGTAATTGAATCCACCCAAGCGCAAATTAATAAACTCAAAGCCCTGAAAACCGGCCTGATGCAAGAGCTACTAAGCAAAGGCATAGCCCACACCGAATTCAAAGACAGCCCCGTAGGCCGAATTCCGAAGGCGTGGGACATACATGCCGTTGGTGATATTGTTGAAGTCATTGATCCACAACCTGATCATCGCACTCCACCTGAAGTATCAAATGGTGTTCCATACGTTGGCTTGGGTAATATTGATAAAGATGGGCTAATAGATTTTAATAATGCAAGAAAGGTTTCGAAAGAAGCATTTGAACGGCAGTTGAACAGTTTTGAGATTCATGAGGGCGCATTTATTTTTGGAAAAATAGGTACGATAGGAAATCCTAGTATTCTTCCGAGAGAAAGGTTTTATTGCTTGTCCGCTAATGTGATTCTTTTGACAGCGAAAGATGTGCTTACAATGCGTTATTTATTCCATGTTTTTACAAGTGGAATTATTAATGAGCAAGTTTTATTGCACACCAACACAACAAGCCAACCGGCATTAGGTATCAAGAAAGTTCGTGATTTTTTGATTCCTATCCCATCTTGTAAAAGTGAAATAAAAAATATAGTTGACGGATTGGGTTCTATTGATTTTAAGTTGAATCAATCAAGGGAAAAACTGAATAAAATTTTGGACGTAAAAAAAGCCCTAATGCAAGACCTGCTCTCCGGCAAAGTCCGCGTTAAAACCGCATAGTGAGTGCATTCCCCTATACGTCAAGGATGTTGTCATGTACTCCTGAAATTTCTAATAGTCCGATATCATGAACAGCATGCTAAGCAGAGATAATCTAAAACAGCCGACGACCTCATGAAAGCCAAGAATTACAAGGGTTGCAGGGGTGTCAAGGAGGAGTCATGAGCTTGCGAAGGAAGCTCCTTGATGCACCTGTGAGCCTTGTAAATACTCTAATTCATGAGATTGTCGAACTGACAACAATGGTGAAAAACACCGATTCCTATCAACTTAATGGGAATTCGTAGGTTGGGTTAGCAGGTTTGTACGCTCTAACAGGCGAACAAACCTGCTAACCCAACCTACAAAAGCATCATGTGCCACTCTGGCTTTGCTTAAGTTGATAGGATTGGTAGCGAGTGGTGGTGAATAATCATTGCCGTAGTGTGGGGTGACTCAAGCTAGACAGGCGTGCCCAAATAGAAAATGCGTGATTTATTATTGAAGTGCTTATGAGCAAGAGCGGAGATGAGATATGAAATTAAATACCATTAAGTTACATAATTTTCGCTGTTTTGAAGAGCAAACTTTTATCCTTCATCCCGAGTTTAATTTAATTGTTGGGACGAATGGAACGGGAAAAACGGCGCTACTTGATGCGATTTCTGTTGCTATTGCGACATGGCTGCTAGGGTTTAAGCGCCGAAATGATAAAAAATCTTTAGAAGCATCCGATGCTCGCTTGATTTATGTAGAAAAAGAGGGTGAACCGCAATTTGTGGAGTCATGGCCAGTTACCGTGACGGTGGCTGGCGTGGCGGCGGGAGTGGGCGTGAGTTGGGAGCGATCGAAAGATTCACCGACAGGCAATACTCGTTATGGTCAGGCTAGTGAGCTCATTGCGCTTGCAAAGCAATGCGATCAAACATTGGCGCAAGATATAGCCCTACCTTTGATTAGCTATTATGGAACCATGCGACTATGGCAAGATCCTCGCCAATCTAAAGTCGAGCCAGCACATTCAAGTAAAGGGCAGCCATCTCGCCTAGATGGTTATAAGCATTGTGTTGATCCGCGTATTGCAATTCGTGAGCTGGTTGCTTGGTTTGCTCGACAGGAGTGGCAGTCTTTTCAATTGGGTAAAGAGACAACCATGTTGAAAGTGGTTCGTAATGCCATTATTGCCTGCATCGAAAATGCGGAAAATATCCGCTATGACCCAAAGCGTAAAGAATTGTTGCTGACGCTAAATAATGGCGACCCTCAGCCTTTTAGTCTGCTGAGTGATGGTTTGCGATGTGTTATTGCTTTAGTGGCCGATATGGCACAAAAAGCAGCATTGCTTAATCCGCATATGGGTGAAGGCGTATTGCAAGGCGTAGAGGGCGTGGTTTTAGTCGATGAGTTAGATTTACACCTTCATCCGCGCTGGCAACGTCGTTTAACGGAAGATTTGCGCAGGGTCTTTCCTAAAATCCAATTTATTTGCACGACGCATTCACCCTTTTTAATTCAATCACTTCGCTCAGGTGAAGAGCTGATTATGTTAGACGGCACACCCACTGCTGAATTAGCCAATAAACCTCTGGAAGATATTGCCGTAGGCATTATGGGGGTAAATAGTGCCGATGTTAGTCAGCGTTATGATGAAATGAAAGGCGTAGCACTGGAGTATTTAAAAGCATTAGATGCTTCAGATATAACACCGCAAGAAAAATTAATTGAGTTTAAACAGCGACTGGCAGAGCGTATTGCTCCTTATGCTGATAATCCTGCTTATCAGGCATTTTTAGAAATGCAGCGTATTGTGAAGATAGGTTCTTGATATGCGGCCAGTCAGACGGGATGTTTCGCCAATTGCCACTGATTTTGCACATTATGAAGATGCTAAACCTGAATTGATTAGCCGCCTTGGGGGGTATTGTAGTTATTGTGAAAGGCCTATTAAAACCAACCTTGCTGTAGAGCATATTGAGCCTAAAAATGGGCCATTTGCCCAGCCTGATTTGCAAGGTAGGTGGAGTAATTTTTTATTGGCTTGCGTGAATTGTAATTCACACAAGGGCAGTAAGCAGGTGCTGCTTCAGGATATTTTGTTGCCGGATAGGGATAATACTTTTCTTGCCTTTGTCTATGAGGCGGATGGAAAAATTAAAATATCAGATTCATTCATGGCGGCACAAGCCGTGTGGGCGCAAAATACACTTGGCTTATTGGGGCTAGATAAAGAGTGGAGTGAAACATTAGATCAAAATGGTCAACAAGTTGCAATTGATCGTGAATCTCAAAGAATGGAGGCCATGGCAACAGCAGATCATGCTTTGCAAGAATTTATGAAACAAGCCAATAATATTTTGGAAGAAATAATTGTAAATTTAGCGCTGGCGACGGGGTTTTTTAGTATATGGATGAGTGTTTTTGATTTGTATCCCACAATGAAAATACGTTTTATCCAAGCATTCAAAGCGACGGAATTGAGCGGGTGTTTTAATACTACTACGGGGCAGGTGCTGACACCCGCAGCTAATCCTGATGCGCTGCCTTTTGGCGGGAAAGTCTAATTAAGCATATCGAAACTGCAGATCAATAATGTAAGGAATGACACTCATTGAATCAGGACGAATACGACAAAGTTGAACTGCCCGCTATCGAGCAATTAAAAGCACTAGGCTGGACGCATGTGCACGGATCGCTCTTTGCGCCTGTCCTTGATGGTGAGCGCGAATTTTGGCGGGAGGTGGTGTTAGAAAAACGCTTAAGTGCGGCGATTTTGCGCATTAATCCTTGGATTAGTGATGAAAACCGGCGCAAGGTGATGCGGGAAATAACGCATCCGCAGACGGCTACCCTAATGGAGGCGAATCAGCAGCTGTGGCAAACGCTAGTGCATTATCAATCGGTGATTCAGGATTTGGGTAAGGGTAATAAAGGGCAAACGGTCAAAATTATTGATTTTGATGATTTAAGCCAAAATGAATTCTTATGCGTTAATCAGTTCAAGGTTGAAGGCATTAATCAGAACATCATTCCCGATATTGTGTTGTTTGTGAATGGCCTGCCATTGGCTGTGATTGAGGCCAAATCTCCGTATATAACCAATCCTTTAGAATGCGCTATTGATCAGCTGCGCCGCTATGCGAATCTGCGTAATCCAATTGATGTTGAGGGTGCGGAACGGCTGTTTTGGTATAACCAGCTGATGATTGCTACTCATCGCGATAAAGCCGCTGTGGCTACGATTAGCGCCAAAGTTGAGCATTATTTGGAATGGAAAGACGCCTATCCATTTACGGATGCACAAGTTGTGGCCGGAGGTGATTTAGATTCACTTCGGCCCGCGATGGCTGTTTTGCAGCGGGCGATGGGTGTGGCTGAAACGCGTGCCGTGTATGAAGTGGCACAGCAGTATGAGGCAATCCATTCGCAGCAAAGATTAATTGCCGGTGTACTTAGCCCGATTAATTTTTTGGATATGATTCAAAACTTTACGCTCTATGAAACAGTTGATGGCCGTGTGATTAAGAAAATCGCCCGTTATCAGCAGTTTCGCGCCGTGCATAAAACCATAGAGCGTTTAAAAAATGGTCAGTCTAAAAAAGACAAAGGTGGCATTATCTGGCACACCCAAGGCTCGGGTAAATCGCTGACCATGGTGATGCTGGCCGTTAAGCTACGTCGGGACCCGCTGCTGCGCGATTATAAACTGGTGTTTATCACCGACCGCACCCAGCTAGATAGACAGCTGACTGCGCAGTTTGAGCGGGCTCAGGGCGAAACGGTGCACCATGCGACTTCGGTTGCCAAGCTTAAAGAGTTGCTCGCCAAAGACAGCGCCGATTTAGTGACTGCGATGGTGCAGAAATTCCAAGGAGGCGATGAAAATGGGCAAGCTGATTTTGAATTCCCCGAGCTGAATACCTCAGCAAAAATAATCGTGCTCGCGGATGAAGCGCACCGCACACAATATGGCGCTCTGGGCGTGGCTATTAATACGGGGCTGCCCAATGCGCCGAAGATTGCCTTTACCGGCACGCCGCTGATTTCATCGCAAAAAACCAGCCATGAATTTGGCAGCTATATCGATACCTATACCATTGAAGAAGCCGTGGCCGATGGTGCAACCTGCCAGATTTTATATGAAGGGCGCGAAGCTAAAACCAAGGTGACAGGCGATTCGCTGGATAAGCTATTTGATGAATACTTTGCGGAATATAGCGCAGAAGATAAAGCCACGATTAAGAAAAAGTTTGGCACTGAGCAAGCGGTTTTAGAAGCGCCACAGCGAATTCGCTGGGTGTGTATTGATCTGATTAAGCATTACCGTGAGCATATCGAGCCCAATGGCTTTAAGGCGATGATTGTCACTTCGTCGCGCCGTGCTGCCGTGTTATATAAAGAAGCGATTGATGCGCTAAATGGCCCGCAATGCGCGGTGATTATCTCTGGCAATCATAATGATGAGGCGCTGTTTACCGCGCATAGTGATACAAGCACGCATAAGCTGCAGATCGATCAGTTTAAACAGCCCCTGCTTGAGCAGCCTTTATCCATTATTGTGGTGAAAGATATGTTGCTGACTGGCTTTGACGCGCCAATCTGCCAAGTTATGTATTTAGACCGCAAATTAAAAGAGCATTCATTACTGCAAGCAATTGCGCGGGTAAACCGGACGGCAAGTGGTAAGAAACGCGGGTTTATCGTTGATTATTTTGGCTTAAGTGATTATCTGACTGAGGCGCTGGATATGTTCTCTAAAGAAGATATCGCAGGCGCATTGCAAGATTTAAAAGACGAAATTCCTAAGCTAAAAGCCATGCATACCCGTGTGATGGGACATTTTAAAGGCTTGGATATTGATCATCTGGATGCGTGTATTTTACGTTTAAAAGATGAAGACAAGCGCCAGCAATTTGAAATTGATTTCAAAAAATTCGCACAGCAGATGGATATCATCATGCCCGATGCCAGTGCAAAACCTTTTCTGGCGGATTTAAAAGCATTAGGAAAAATCAATCAGGGCGCACGTAATCGTTATCGTGATGCTCAATTAGATTTAGCCGGTGTAGGTGAAAAAGTGCGGGCATTGATCGAAGAGCATATCCGCGCGACTGGGGTAGACCCAAAAATCCCGCCGATTGATTTATTAGATGTGGATTACAAGAAAAAGCTGCAAGCGCATAAATCAGAAGAATCAAAAGCATCTGAAATTGAAAATGCAATTAAGCATCATATCGAAATTAATTTGGTACAAGACGAGGAATACTATAAATCGCTTAGTGCCAAGCTAAACGAAATTTTACAAAAGAAGGCTGAGCACTGGGACGAGTTGGTGCAACTACTGCTTGATTTTAGAGATGCGATTCAATCTGATCGCAAACAGGCTGCTGATGGATTAGGCCTGGATGATACGGAGTTTGCCTTTCATAATATTCTGATGGCCGAAGTGGCTCGAATTACCGGTAATGAGTCGCTAAATGAAGCGCTGCACGATGAAGTGATTCAGGTGACAAAAGCCTTGGTTGCCATGATGGATGAGGCCACCTGCATTGTTGATTTTTTTAAGAAGCCTGATGAAATTAAACGCATGCAAAAAAACATTAAACGCACAATTGTTGAAGCAAGCTTTGATGATGAAGCACTGCGCCGAGTCGTGATGGATCGCTTTATGGAATTAGCCAAGGTGAAATTTAAGTAATGCCTGCAGAGTATTTGCAAGGTCGTGGCTTTGTGGTCACCGTGATCCGCACCCAGCGCCAAAAATCAGCCCGTTTGCAAGTAGACGATGGCACAGTAGAAATCATTGTGCCCCGTGAGCTGCCTACCGAGCGGATTCAAAAAATAATTGACGAGAAAACACGTTGGGTTAAAGAAAAACTCTATTTGCACAGCCAAAGTATGCCGGTCAGCAATAAAGAGTTTGTCAGCGGTGAGGCCTTTCCTTATTTAGGCCGCAATTACCGTTTGAAAATGGAAGCGGGCAATTGGCAGCCAGTAAAACTTAAATATGGGCGCTTGCTACTGACCTTACCTATTGAGTCTTGCACTTCTGAGCAGATTCGCGACGCGCTAATACGCTGGTATCGCTATCAGGCCGAACAACGCTTTGCCGAAAAAGTGCGTCGCTACGCCAAAATAATCGGCGTGACGCCCAGCAGTGTCGGCGTTAAAACCTTCAAATCCCGCTGGGGCAGTTGCAGTGTAAAAGGTGAAATTCTATTCCACTGGAAAGTCATCCTTGCTCCGCACCGCATCGTCGATTACGTCGTTGTCCACGAACTTTGCCACTTGAAACATCACGATCACTCACCCGCATTCTGGAAGTCGGTTGAAACGGTGATTCCTGATTATTTGGAATGCAAGGAATGGTTAAAAGTCATGGGGGCTGGGTTGGAGATCTGAAAAACGGGTGCAACAATTCAATTTCAAATTAAAAAGAACACTCTATATGCCATTTGACTATCTGGCAGGTTTCTCAATACTTGAAGCTTTACTTGCAAAAAAATTACGCCAATTGCTTCAGCTGATAAGTAATACTGTAATCACCCCAAAACAAAAACGGGCATTACATACCTGCCCCCTACCCCCTACTTTAAAGTGAGCTTAAAAATGGAGGGATTACCAATGGTTGGCCTGCGATGATTTTGAAAGCCTCGCTGAAGTACAAGAAACCGCAACGCAATGGCTTTGGACTTACAATAACGAACGTCCGCATATGGGATTGGGCGGCATCACCCCGAAACAAAAACTGGCATTACATGCCT
>NZ_JANXSO010000029.1 GCF_025352645.1 Iodobacter sp.
ACTCGGTCGGTGCGGGTCACTAGAATAGCGGCCATAGAATCGGGGAGGGTGGGCACAAACTTCGCATCAATATCACGGCGAACTACACGTTTAATATCTTGGCTATCCACACCCAGCAAGACGGCGGCGGGCAGCTCGGGGTTTTCATCAAACAGCTTAAATAACTGCTCGACCAACTGATCGCCCCCATCGCCTATTCTGGCATCCACTGCGGTAAACATATGGATTGCCAAACCCGAACCATTTTGGGCGGCGCGGATTTGATTGATTCCCTGATCAGGATCTGCAACCAAGACCGGAATTGGCCAGCGCTCCACCCAATACAGCAGGGCATTGGCAAAGGTATCGTTCACTCTTTTTCTATGGATTAGTCTGCGCTCTACCTCAGACCAAGGGTAATCGTCAGGGTTTTGCGAGAGCATGCTTTTAAGCGGGTGGTTGATTTTATCTAGCCGCTTCCAGATATCCATTTGCCGATAGCGATCGACCGTGACGCCTAGGCCCCGAATTTCTAAGCTGAATTGGCGTTTTTCTTTGGCCTGCGCCGCAGCCAAAACCGCCGCTGTACGCTGGGCCTCTTCCTTGTTTTGTACCTGCTGCTGTAGCTGCTCTGCTGCCGCTACTTTAGTACTAGAGAATAACCACAGGCCGCTAAACAGCGTCAGGATAAGGGTAAGGGGTGGTAAAAACCACCAAGAAAGGCGTTGCATCATGGGGCTAGGCTCCAAAATTAAACTGGGGGGGCGAATCACGGCTTCAACCATGACGACCCATATGGCGAAACTGGCAATCAGCAGTAATAGCCAAGGCCAAAAACGAGGCCGCGCTTCACGACGTAAAACACTCATAGTGATTTGCCCCTTGGTGTCCGTGGCTCAGAAGTTGTTTCCATACGTTGTCTGCGGGTTTCATCGACAATAGGGGCCGGAGGTTTAAGCGGAACGATATCATTCTTAGGGAAAATACCCTCTTTGTAATAAAGCGCATTGGCTTCGATCACCGCGCGCACATCGGCTTCTAAAGATGGAAACTCACTAAGTTTTTGCAACTCTGTAAGCGGAACCCGCCAATCTGCTATCGCCAGTAAGACTGCCCGCCGATCAGGATTATCCAAGCTCAACCCCTGACCAAGCGCCACATCCATTGCCGTTACCCAGCGGTGATGCTCGCTATTGTTCACAATCGCCGAGTGATAAGAATTGGGCACATGTTCATTTTTATCGTCTTGATAGCGCTGCCTTGCCTCGATAGGGGTTTCATCACGCTTTTGATCCGGCAGATAGTTCACGCCCTCTTTCACCACCGCATCGCAGGCATCAATCGGATCGATGCCCACTGCACCCACATAGGCTTCAGTTGTTTGTTTTTTAGATTGAGTGGTCACCACTTCATCCGCGTGTAAGTTGGGCTTAAAGGTGGGTTTTAGTTCTTCTGCGTTAATGGGCAGTGATTCCTCTTCTTTTACGCTTTTACGAATAAAGTTATCCAGCCAGCCAGCGTCATAAGTTGGCTCGCCCGCTTTACGGATCACATAGTCATGCGGGGCCAAGCCTAGGTGTTCTGGGGCTTGGCCTGGGCGCTGCCGCCATGTCCAAATGCGTTGCTTAAATTGGGGGCCAAGCTTTGCAAGCAGCTCATGGCTAACGCCCAGCGTGCCTATCCCTTGCACGTTTGCCAGCCCCACTGTCATATCGTGCGGGCTAAAGTAGAGGTAAACCTTGCCGCGATTATCGCGTTCTGGAAAGGCAATTCTGGCTTCTGTCTCGCTTGGGCGCTGGCCTTCACTAGGGTTCCATAAGCAGCCTGCGCGGCCCATGGCGCATAGCTTGTTGTTTAAATCAGCCAGTGGCGGGGTAGTATGCGGTGTTTGGGTAATCAGCTTACTTAATTCAATCAGGGTTTTTTCACGCGCCCCGCTGGTTTGCTGCTCATTGCCCGATTGCGTCCAATAATCTAGCCCTGGCTCGTGTATGCCATAGGGTGGATTACACATAATCAGGGTATCGACAGCCCGTTGTCCTTTTATATTTAAAAAAGCCTGAGCCGTCAGGGAAACAAGACAACCTTGGCTATGGCCAATCAGGGTAATGGTATCGTCAGGGCTATATTTGCGGATCTGCTGCACCAACGCCGCCAGCCGCTTGGCCGCCAGTGCCATATAGTGGCGGTTTGGCGCTTGTTTCACGATATGTACCTTATCTGCGCCAAATTTATTCGCCAGCCAGATGGTAAAACCCCCTTCAAAATAGCCACGAAACATATCTGAAATATTGCTGGTGGCATTGCTAAACATGCCACCGCCCTTGGTGTTTTGCTTATCGAGGCGGTTCTTGAATAAATCAACGTTTTGCTCGTGAATTTGCTTCTTGGCAACATTCTCATCTGTCGCCTTATAGCCCCAAAAAAAATGAATCACTGGGCTATGCGTTTTATCGTTGGGAATGCGCTGATAAAAAATAGCGTCGGGGTCTTTTACCGCCTGATCACCCTCTTTGGGCAGCCTAAAATCATTTGGAAAAAGGTCGGGCCGATCTAGCCGCTCATTTAGGCCCGTGCAAAGGCCAATGTCCTGCGCGGCGTAGCTGACGCCCACATCGTTTACCCCGTGAATTATGACAATAATGCCTGGCATATGGGCCTGCACTTCAACGGGCGTGTCTTTGAAGCGATTGGGCATTAACAGGGCCGAACTGCGGCCTACATAAATGGGCTGATCTGTTGCTTCGGCCATGGTTATTTTTCTTCCTTAGGCAGGATGCGGATTTGGGCGACTTGCATGCCGGTTTCTTCCAGCAATTGAGTTTTACCCTCTGCATCAGAAACACCCTTGAGCTTACTACCATCTTTTAGGGTGATTTCATAATCGCGCAGGGCGGCTATTTGCGGTTTGCTTGGGTCGCTGCTTGGGTAATGCAATTGAAACTTTTGATCCGCTTTACCAGATTGAAATGCAGGCAAGTTAATACTTTCAGTGGCAGGGCCGCTCATGGACTTACTGGCCGCTTTAATATTGACCGCCCCCTTGGTGCCCAGCGTAATGCCATCGCCCACTTTAATAAATGAGCCATCTTCTGCAATCAGGTTTACTTTCTTCGCTATAAGGTAGATTTCACCGTCTATTGCGATCATGCGAATGTTCTTTTCTGCTTGGGCAATAAAATCATTGGCCTGAGCTTGAATCAGAAATTGCCCTTGATGAGCAATCATGCGGAAATCCCCAGACTGGGCAAATTGGCTAATACCCTGACCTGCATTCAGGCTGAAGCGCTCTCCTGAAGTCCATTGCAGGTGTTTTTTTGCGGCCACATCTATATTCAATCCGGCATAAGTAATGATTGTTTGCGGGGTAGTGAAGCTCAGCCCTGCTTGCGCCGTAAAACTCATCACCGGCTTGCCGCCACCCTGAGCTTTCGGGTCCGCATTACTGCCTTTTTCCCAGTTCTTAATACTATCGATCAACTCTGTTTGTGCAGCCTGATCCAGTGCTAAGGCTTGATTGCTACTGGCATAGTCGCCAAATGCTTTAAACAGCTCGGCACACTGATCGAGTAATTCAATCATTTCGGTCCGCGCCAGTTGATTGCCACTGGCTTGTAATTTGCCATAAGTCGTCAGCAATAAACCTTGGGCAGCACGAATACTAATGCTGGCATCAGAGCGCAACTCTGCGCCCTCGCCTCGGGCCGTGGCTTTACCATCGCTACGGGGGTGGGTTAAAAAACCAAGATTGAGCTGCGTTTTAGCGTGTTCGCTGGATAGCTTGGTGCGCACCTCACCTTGGGTATCATCAAACAGCAGCTCGCCATATTGGCCGCCATCGTGTTCTTTTGTCTTAATGCCAGAGAGGGTTTTATTAGCAGGCAGCGCACCTGCCCCGCTAAAAGTGGGCGGTTGATGACTCCCGTTATGCACTACGCCCGTCACAATGGGCCGGTCGATATCGTTGTCGAGGTAGCTGACTAAAACTTCTTGGCCGATACGCGGGATAAACTGATGACCCCAGCTTGCCCCCGCCGAAGGGTAAGCAACGCGAACCCAGCAAGAAGACTTATCATCCAGATTC
>NZ_JANXSO010000061.1 GCF_025352645.1 Iodobacter sp.
CAATACCTTCTGCTTACCGCCAAAGCGATAGGGCAGCCGCCAATACATGGCTTCACCCATCACCCAAAGCTGCAAACCAGCGCCACAGGCTATCTTTCTGGGTGGCTTTACTGTTTCGGCTGCAATGTGCTGTTGCTCAGCCTTGATTTGGCTTTTGAGTTGCAAAATGGTCAAGCCATCTGCTTTTGATTTACCGCCCATGACTGCCCTTTAGCTTTGTCCCAGTGAACGCGCATTGTTGGTATATTTGTTGGTATATTTCAAGTGTTATTTTCATGAACGTAGTAAATACAAGGACTTAGCTATCTGGTTCGATTCCTGTCGGGGACACCAGCTTTGTGCTACAAGCATCAGCCCGCAAGCTTTATGCTCTGCGGGTTTTTTGTTGCCTGACGTGGTACAGGTTTTGTATGGTTTGCCGCTTTTACCCATAAAAATAGCCCCATAAATTGGAGCTATTTTTATGCTTGGCATTTATGTTTAAAGCTTAAAGCGGCCAAATTGCTCTCTTAGGAAGGCAGCTAGTTGGTTTAGATCATGAACCGTTCTGGTGGCATTTTGTAGATTAGCATCGGATTGTTGCATTTGGTTGGTAATGTTTTCCGCGCTTTGTGCCATTGCGGTTGTGGCATTTTGTTGCTCAAGGGTTGCGTGCGCAATTTCGCCAATCTTAGCCATAACTTCATCCATATTTTCACGGATAGTGCCAATATTGGTTGCCGCTTGCTCGGATAAGTTCACGCCGCTTTGTACTGCAGTGATCGTAGTTTGCATATTATTGACGGCAATGCCAGTTTCTCCGCGAATGCCTTCAATCATGCCGGTGATTTCAATCGTTGCAGAAGAAGTGCGTTCTGCCAGTTTACGTACTTCATCTGCAACAACGGCAAAGCCTCTGCCTTGTTCGCCCGCCCGGGCGGCTTCAATGGCAGCGTTAAGGGCCAGCAAATTAGTTTGGTCAGCAATCTCCTTAATGACGCGGATAATGCCACTAATATCTTGGGCTCTTTGATTGAGGCGATCGAGTAGATTAGATAAATCGCTAACCTCTCTGGCTGATTTGCCAACTTCATTGGCAACTTCTTTAACTGTGGCTGCAGATTGCCCAGATAAGGCACCCGTACTGGTAACGAGTTGATTGGCATCTCTGGAATTATCAGCAATGTGCGAAATGCTGACAGTGATTTCTTCAATGGTTGCTGCATTGGATGCAGATAGATCAGATAATCTTTGCGAGTCATTGGCCAGATCATTTAATACCGAATTGATAGAGCCAATACCGGTGGTTAAATTTTCTGTTTCTTTACGAATATCAATAAACATATTGCGTAATTGATCGGTGAAGCGATTAAATGCTTGCGCGGTTGCAGCAATTTCATCATTACCATCAATTTCAATTTTGCGGGTTAAATCTCCACCACCTTGAGCAATTTCTTGCATTGCATGACGAACTTTATCAAGGCTACGTAGCATTTTAGTAATTAAAAAACCAGCTAGTGGAATAACGATAATTAATAAAATAACTAAGGCGGCAACAGCTTGCATGATCAGTTGATTGAGTGGTTCCAAAATAACTGATTTATCAATGACTAAGATTAAGTTTAAATCAGTGCCTTCAATAGGTTGAATAAAGACAAATTTTCTTTCACTGGCAATGGTGATTTCAGCTAACTCTTTGCTTGCAGCCATACTGGCTATACTATTGGCATTTAAATCGCTGGATATATCGCTAGTAGGTTTATTGAGCTTATCTTTATCATTATGTGCAAGTATTTGGCCATTTTTGTCGGCCAGAATGGCATAGCCATTACCGGTTAATTTAATGTTTAATACATCTCTCACCACGCCCTCTAAGGATATATCAACGGCGGCAACACCTTTAAAGCCAGCTTCTCCTGTTACAGGGGAGGCAAAAGATAGGATCAGTTGCTTGCTTTCTGCATCTACATAGGGCGGAGTAAGGATGGTTTTTCCTGCCGCTACGGCTTGTTTGTACCAAGGCCTAGATGTGGCATCAAACCCTGCAGGCATATCGACTTTGTGGCCGCTGATAAATTTCTTATCTGGAGTACCGATATAGGCTAAATCAAATTTAGCGCTTTTTTCTGTTTGGTATAAGGCAGGTACGGGGTCATCTGCTTTGGCTAATGCCTCGGCAAGGCCAGAAACAATGTTTTGCTTTTCGCTGACCCAATTACGAAGTACTACATTGTAACCAGTGGCAATACCAACAATTTCATTATGCAGGCTTACATTCACCATTTCATGGCGCATTTTTAAATAGCTGCCAAATGTAAGCACAGAGCCAGAGAGAAGTGTTAAAACCGAGATAAATATAATCAGCTTAACTTTGAGGGATTGATTCATGATTGGTCTCTCTACCGCTACTTATTAATGGTCATTTGCTGAATAAACTGTAAGAATGAATTTAAATATCATTCTCAAGTTCGTTTATTCATCCGCTGGTATAAATACTCCTATTGGTATTATTGCACAAAAAAATATAAAGGCATTAGTAAATGAGGGTTAACTGATGTAAGGTGTTACCCGCGCACGACTCTAATAACTTCATTCACATCTTGCAATTTAATTAAGATTCTTTGTAATTGCTCAGCATCTCTGATTTCTAAAGTAAAGCGCATCATCACTCGCTGATCTTTGCTTTGCGTATTCACTGCCGTGACGTTAATTCGCTCGCGCGCCATAATGTCAGATAGATCTCTAAGTAAAGTGCTGCGGTTATGCGCTTCTACTAATAAATCTGTTGCAAATACATGGCCACGCTGTATGCCCCAATCAGCATTAATTAGGCGCTCCGGCGCGGCGCTAGCTAAGCGTTTTAGCGTGCTGCAATCACTGCGGTGAATAGAAATACCCCGCCCCTTAGTCACAAAACCCATGACGTGATCGGGTGGAACGGGCTTGCAGCATTTAGCCAGTAGCGTCATGAGTTTATCTACGCCCTCAATTAAAATACCTTCGCCATTTCCATTGGCTCTGGCGGCTTTAATAAAGTCGTTGGCGGGTTCTGTTATGGGCTCGATTGGAGCCAAACTTTCTCTGAATGCTTGATTGAGTTCACGCTGGGATATTTCGCCTTGGCCCAGCGCGGCATACAGCTCATCAATGTGCTTGCAGCCTAGCTTAATTGCTATATTGTCTTGATTAGCATCGCGCGCAGCACAGCGAGCCGCCTCTTTATCATAAATAGAGCGGCCTGCCTCAAGTGCGATATCTTGATGCTGTTGGCGTATCCAGTGGCGGATTTTGCTGGCGGCACGGTGGCTTTTTACATAACCCTGATGCAGCCAATCTAGGCTAGGGCCGCCTTCTTTGGTCGATAATATTTCTACTCGCTGACCGTTTTCTAGCGCGGTATAGAGCGGCACAATTTGCCCGTTTACCTTGGCGCCTCGGCAGCGGTGCCCAAGATCGGTGTGCACGTGGTAGGCAAAATCAACGGGTGTGCTGCCCTTAGGCAGGGTAATGACGCGGCCTGCGGGGGTCAAAATATAAATAGTGTCGTCAAATAGCTCGGCTTTAAAGGTTTCTGCAAATTGCGTTTCGCTGGCCATATCTTCACGCCAGTCTAATAACTGGCGCAGCCAAGCAATTTTTTCTTCATAGCGCGCATCACCTTGGCCGCCTTCTTTATAGCGCCAGTGTGCGGCCACGCCATATTCGGCATGCTCGTGCATCTCTATGGTGCGAATTTGTACTTCAACGGCTTTATCATTTTCACCAATCACGGCGGTATGCAGGCTGCGATAAAAATTACCCTTAGGGTGAGCAATATAATCGTCAAATTCGCCTGGGATAGGCTGCCAAAGATTATGCACAATACCGAGGGCGGTATAGCAGTCTTTTAAATCAGGAACTAAAATCCGTACGGCACGAATATCATAAAGCTCAGAGAAATCGAGCTTCTTTTTCTGCATTTTTTTCCAAATGCTGAAAATATGTTTAGGCCTACCCATTAAATCAGCTTTTACACCGGCATTATTAAGCTCAATTCTGAGCGTATTTAATACATCATCAATAAATTTTTCCCGATCGACTCGGCGCTCATCCAATAGCTTGGCAATTTTTTTATAGGTATCGGGATGCAGATACCTAAAGCCTAAATCTTCTAATTCCCATTTTATTTGCCATACGCCTAGCCGATTTGCTAATGGGGCAAATAAATCAAGGGTTTCTTGGGCAATCCTGCGGCGGGTTTCTTCGGGAGCACGGGCTAGCTCATGCATGGTTTGCGTGCGCCAAGCTAGCTTAATCAGCACGGCACGGATGTCTTCTACCATGGCGATTAGCATCTTACGTACGGCTTCAATCTGCTGAGCAGCGTCTTGTGATTTGCCGCCCGTGGGGTGCGCCAAGCTGCGTAATTTACTGACCTTACTTGCCCCATCAACCAGCCGTGTTACATCGGGGCCAAATTGGCTGTTGATAAGCTCAAGCGGTTTGTCCAATTGATTGGGCAGGGCAAACAACAGCGTGGCGATTACGGAATTAGCATCTAAGCGCAGATCGGCAACAATCGATGCGCTGGCTACGGCGTGCTGAAATAATGAGCTGCCGGTATCGGCATGAATCTGCTGACCATACTGCTCGAATACCCAGTCAATTGCTTGGCGTAAGCGCACGATATCGGTGGGGGGATAGCGCTCAGTAAGAGCAGTCAGCCAGCGATCAGGGTCTGCTGCTTCGGCAATAGATTGGGCAAGTGGGCGGGTAACGGCAACCATGGCAAATCACATCTAAAAATTAGACACCAATTTTGCCTACTTTGCGTGGCTAGTCATAGTGTGAACTGACTTTATTGTAAATAATTTCTGGTTTTTTGATAAAAGAGCGCTGCTTTGAGTGGGGTTTTAGAAAATATAGCTCACTTAGGCTGGGGCTAGATCCATCCTATTAACTTAAACAAAATATCACCGTAGGGTGGGTGCAACCTTTGAGCATCTTAATTATCTGTCAGTGCATGATTGCAGCTTGCAAAGTGAGTTAAGCGTTTTGTATTGGCAGATTTAAGCGGTGTTAAAGCAGCCTTGCTGACGCAGAAGCGGCTGACCGCTCCCGTGTATTTTTTTTAATTTCAGCTTAGCCCAGGCTGCGTATTTCTCAAATAAAGTGGCTATTTTGTTTGCGATTAATAGCGGCTACCAGAGCTTAATTCATCTTGTAAACGGTGTAGCAGCGCTAATCGCTGTGGGCTGATGGTGCCTTCTTCTACCCCCGCACGCATGCCACAATCTGGCTCTTGGCGGTGGCGGCAGTTATGAAAGCGGCAAGTGCCAATACGCTCTTTAAACTCAGGAAAATAAGCAGGTAAATCTTGAGCGGTGATATGGGCAAGGCCAAACGATTGCAGCCCTGGTGAATCAATCAGCGCCGATTCGGCATCTAAGTGATAAAAAGTGGCGTTAGTGGTGGTGTGTTTACCCGCATCCAGTGCGATAGAAATCTCATTCACACGGGCGTTGGCATCCGGCAATAGCGCATTGGTAATGGTGGATTTACCCATCCCCGATTGCCCAACCAGCACAGAGATATGCCCAACTAAGGCGGCGCGTAGTGGGGTGATATCGTTGGTCAGGGCCGAAACTTCGATCACCTTATAGCCCAGATTCACAAAGTACTCTAAACGCTCTTTGGCCGCTGTAGCGCTGGGTAAATCGCACTTATTTAAGCAAATTAAGGTTTGGATGCCACCCGCTTCGGCCGCAATGGCGCAGCGGCTGATTAGCTCGGTAGAAAAGCTTGGCTCTGAGGCCAGTACGATAATCAGCTGGGTGACATTGGCGGCAATCAGCTTGCTTTTCCATGCATCCGAGCGGTAAAGCAGGGTTTGGCGCTCTAATACACGCTCAATCACCGCCTGTTCATCATTGAGAATCTGAATGTCGACTAGATCACCACAGGCGTAGTCCGTTTTTTTACCACGGGTACTGGCCCGAAGGCGCTTGCCACCCGCGCATTCAATAATATAAGACCTGCCGTGGCTAGCGACGATGCGGGCTGTTTCTGTCATGAAGTGGCTTTTAAAGTGAGTGCGTCTGAACGGGCAGCGCAGATAAAATCATTACGGCTAATGCCATTATTGGCGGTGTGGGTGTTCCAGCGTACGCGGCAGCGGCTGTAGCTAACGTCTAAATCGGGGTGGTGATCTTGCTGATTGGCCATCCAGGCCACCGCATTTACAAAACCCATGGTTTCGTAAAAGTTTTTAAAGCGGAAGGTTTTTTCTAAATACGCTGGCGTCACAATCCAATCTTGTAAATCGGTAGACAGCATTTCAGCTTCTACTTCGCTGAGCTGTGCTGCGCCATCGATACAGTTTTCGGTACTAAGAGACATGATTTATTCCTTGTTTTTTAGTTTCTTCAAAGCGGCAATGCGCAGCGCTGCCGGAGGGTGGCTATCATAAAATAGACTATGCAATGGATCAGGTGTCAGCGTAGCTGCATTACCCTCGTAAAGCTTGACTAAGGCATTAATAAGATCACCAGCGGATTCTTGCTCTGCTGCGTAGGCATCGGCCTCGTATTCATGTTTTCTTGATGACATGGAGCTTAGCGGCGCAAAAATAAACGTAAACACGGGCATTACTAAGAAGAACAGTAATAGCGCCGTGGCAGTGGATTGGCTATTTACGCCAAGACCTTGATAAAACCATAGCTCTTGTTTTAATTGCCCTAAAACCCAGAGCATGCCCAGCATTAAACCAAAGGTCCAAGCCATGCGCTTGGCAATATGGCGATGTTTAAAATGGCCTAATTCATGGGCTAATACGGCGGCCACTTCGCTGGCATTTAAAGACTTAAGCAGGGTATCAAAAAAGACAATCCGC
Organism: Iodobacter sp.; assembly: GCF_025352645.1. Lineage (GTDB taxonomy): Bacteria > Pseudomonadota > Gammaproteobacteria > Burkholderiales > Chitinibacteraceae > Iodobacter. Next base: position 6,851 of record NZ_JANXSO010000061.1, read on the forward strand.
TTGGCTTTACCTAGGCCGGTAAAGTAGGCATTGCCATGGCTAGAGCGCTTAGAGCCATCCATCACATAAATGCCATTGGTTTTAAAGCCACAGCGTTTTAATAAGGATTCAATCCGCGTTTGTAAACTGGCATCGGCTAGCGGTTCAAATTTATTAAAAATAGGTGCAATAAAAGTGGGGAAGGCCCACATCAGGAGCAGAGAAAATCCTACCCACACGGCCCAAACCCACAACCACCAATAAGCCCCCATCTGATCCATTAGCCAAAGCACCCCAGCCAACAGTGGCAGGCCAATCGCGGTAGCAACGGCGGTGGTTTTAAGCGTATCGGTGATAAAAAGCTTGGCACTAGTGTTGTTGAAGCCATATGAGGCTTCAATTTTAAAAGTAGAGATCAAAGTAAGCGGCAGCGTAATTAAGCTATGCAGCAGGGTGATGCCTGCAATCAGCGTAACGCCTGCCCAAAGTGGGGAGCTAATCCAGCCAGATAGCTGTTGATTGATCCACTCAATACCACCACCTAGGGTAAATGCTGCCAGCAGCATCGCCTCAAATAGGCTAACGATCATACCAAAACGCGTTTTTGCCACAGTGTAATCGGCGGCGCGTTGGTGTGATGCTTGGGTAATATGGCCATTAAATTCTGCTGGAACGCAGGTTCTATGGCGCTTTACGTGGTTGATATGGCGCATGGCCAGCCAGAGTTGCATGATGACACTGGCCGTTAATGCAAACAGAAAGAGGAGGGAGAACTGATTAGCGTTCATTTGCAGGTAAAATAGCATTTTTGTATGTTGAATAGGGCCAAGTATGCCACAAGACAAGAACCACCTCATCTGGGTTGATATGGAGATGACTGGGCTTGATCCAGAAAAAGAGCGTGTGATTGAAATTGCCGTCATTATTACAGACAGCAATTTAAACCTGATTGCCGAAGGCCCAGTGTTTGTTGTGCACCAAGACGCTAGCGTTTTAGATGCGATGGATGACTGGAATAAAAACACCCATGGCAAATCGGGTTTAATTGAAAAGGTAAAAGCATCGACCTTAAGCGAAGCTGAAGTAGAAGCGCAGTTGATTGCCTTTTTAGAAGAATACGTGCCTAAGGGCGCATCGCCGCTATGTGGTAATTCGGTACACCAAGATCGTCGTTTCCTAGTGAAATATCTGCCCACTTTGGAAGAATTTTTTCACTACCGCAATCTGGATGTCTCCACCCTAAAAGAGCTATGCAAGCGTTGGCAACCAGAAGTCGCTAAGCAATTTAAAAAGCGCGGCGCGCATACGGCACTGGCCGATATTCAAGAATCGATTGATGAGCTGAAGTTCTACCGCGAAAGCTTTATTCGCCAGCCTGCGGTTTAAAATTTAGCGTGGGCACGCTGTTGTGCCCACGCGGCTGTGTTGCTGCCATTTACATAATGCCCACGCGGCTATCGGATATCACATTCACGCGTGGGCATAAAATCATGCCCACTCTACATTTATTTGAAATCTAAAGGTTTAACCCCATGTTAGGACTAGCAACTGAACTGGGCCGCGTGCTGCTGGCGCGTGGTCAAAGCGTTACCACCGCAGAATCTTGCACCGGCGGTTTAATTGCTGGGGCGATTACTGATATCGCGGGTAGCTCCGCATGGTTTGAGCGCGGGTATATCACCTACTCCAACGAAGCCAAAATGGACATGCTGGCCGTTCCGCCAGAATTTATCGCCAAGTTAGGTGCGGTGAGCGAGCCGGTGGTGGCCGCCATGGTGCAAGGCGCATGTTTACTAGCCAATGCTGAATGGGGCGTAGCGGTGAGTGGCGTAGCTGGCCCCGCTGGTGGCAGTGTGGATAAGCCAGTAGGAACCGTGTGTTTTGCCTTTGCAGGGCCAAGCGGCATCATTACCGAGCAAGAATTGTTTGATGGCGATCGGGGCGAAGTGCGTATGCAAACCGTACGCCACGCCTTAATTCGCTTGATTGAATTGATTGAAGAGCAAGATTGATTTTGCATTAGCCCCCCAAAAATCTGTAGGCACAGAGAACACAGAGGGGCAATACAGCACACACAGAAAGTAAACCCCACTCCATGCTAACAAGATACCTGATTATGCCTCTTGCTCAATAGACTCTGCGTAGATGGATTTCTTGAGTGTTGGGCTTGGTTTTTGAATGTGTAGGGCGGTGAAACCCGCGAGCGACGTTGAAAAAAACGCGGGTTTCATCCGCCCTACGATATTTATAATGAGATTGAGCAAGAGGCATCATCAGGACAAGATATAGCTTGCGTGCTCTGTGCTCCCATTTTTGCTCTGCGCCTACAGAATTTTTTGAATTGCCTTGTGCCTACAAGTATTTTTGAATTGCGCTTATAAGGAAAATAAATGACGACGGTTGTTGTGGTTAAAAAAGGCGATCAGATCGCCATTGCGGCGGATAGCCAATCTACTTTTGGTGATACTCGTCTTGGTGCAGGTGACGATGCATGCTGGAATAAAATTTTTGCTGCGCACGATGGATATTTTTCGATTGCAGGCAGCGCTGCGCACGATTTAGTTTTGCAAGCCGCGCTTAAAAAAGTAAAAAACCTAGATTTCAGCGATAGACCTGCCATTTTTGAAAGCTTTAGAAAACTGCATCCCAAATTAAAAGATGATTTTTTCTTAAAAGTAGACGAAGAAGACGATGATCCTTACGAATCTAGCCAA
>NZ_JANXSO010000094.1 GCF_025352645.1 Iodobacter sp.
GATAAAAATCGGGTCACTTGATCGTGACTTACTTCTTGATCCAGCGCGTCGGCCAGTCCTGTCGCAGTTGCTTTGCCGCAAGTTGCAATGAGGAAGTCGGTATAAAGTTCAAGTTCTTTAAGTTTCATGTTGTAAGGTTAACGGATTCGGGCTTTGGGTGCGTAACATCAGCTTTTTAATTCAACAATGATCTGCCCGCTAACCAGTAAATCGAGTCGAAATGCGTGCTCAACAATGGTGTTCTTGTGGTGAATTTTGCAATCCACTTGTCGTTCTGTAGTTAGCCCACGTAAAAATAGCTCGTGTACCAAGCATGTTTCGTAGGCAGATTCAAGCAAACTAGGCTCAATATGACGATGTACTTAAATGGCCGCTCCCAAAATATCATCGGTTAACTCGCTCAATTGCATCAGAAACCTCTATGAAGTATGCCTTACAGCTTCTTGAGTACTTACATGTTGCGACGAGTCTTGGGGGGCGGTGCTAGGCAACAAAAAACGAAGAGCTGGCTTAAATAAACCCTCACGATTTTCTCCGTGAAACTCCGTGTTCTCTGTGCCCTCCGTGGTTCAAGATTTGGGTTTCAGAAGCTTAAACCCCATGCTTCAAGCTGGCGGCGATGAAGCCATCTAGGTCGCCGTCCATGACGCCCTTGATATTGCCGACTTCGAAGCTGGTGCGCAGATCTTTGATTCGGCTCTGGTCAAACACATAAGAGCGGATCTGATGGCCCCAGCCGATATCGGATTTAGTTGCTTCCAATGATTGCTGCGCTTCCATGCGTTTACGCAGTTCCAACTCATACAATTTGGCGCGGAGCATTTTCCATGCTTCGTCACGGTTTTTGTGCTGGGAACGGTCATTCTGGCATTGCACGACGGTATTGGTCGGGATGTGCGTCAAGCGAACCGCAGAATCCGTTTTATTAATGTGCTGACCACCCGCGCCGGAAGCACGGTAGGTATCGGTACGTACATCTGCCGGATTGATTTCAATCTCGAAACTATCGTCCACTTCTGGGTAAACAAACACGGAGGCAAACGAGGTATGGCGGCGATTATTTGAATCGTAAGGCGAGCAACGAACCAAGCGATGAACACCTGTTTCTGTGCGTAAAAAGCCGTAAGCGTAATCACCAGTCAGTTTAATTGTTGCTTGGCTGATGCCGACGATATCGCCGTCCGATTGCTCCATCACTTCAACGGTAAAGCCTTTGCGCTCACCATAGCGAACATACATGCGTAGCAACATGCCCGCCCAGTCTTGCGCCTCCGTGCCGCCAGCGCCCGATTGAATATCGATAAAGCACGGCATTGGATCCATCGGATGATTAAACATCCGGCGAAATTCCAGCTCTTCTACGTGGGCAGAAATGGCATCCACATCATCAGACACGGCTTGCAGAGTATCGAAGTCGCCTTCTTCCTTGCCCATATCGAACAAGTCTTTGGCGTCAGAGAGGCCAGCGGAGACTTCATCCAGCACCACAACCACGCCTTCAAGCGCCTTCTTTTCTCGGCCTAATTCTTGGGCTTTTTTCTGATCATTCCAGATGTCTGGGTCTTCCGTCAGGCGCACAACTTCTTCAAGTCGATCACTTTTGCCGGGATAATCTAAGTATTTGCGGAGTTCTTCGCTGCGAGAGACCAAATCTTCAATTCGGTTCTCGATCTGATTAAGCTGTTCTGCTTCCATGCCTGTGGCTTTGTCCCATAAAGGCGGCTTGCAGTCTGCCTGACTTAAGCGATCGTTGCGAAGGGAAGTCCGGCTTGAGACACATATCGCGAATTTTTGAGGCGAATAGCGGGCTATTCAACGAAAAAATGCGTGAAATGTGGCCAAATCCGGCTTTTCCGCAGTAGATCAGTCTTAAGCCTGGCAGGCTGCAGACACTAAAGCGCGAAATTATACCGTGAGAGTGGCATTCAAGGGGAGTCTCAGATGGAAAATTGCTAAAAGTACGATTTACTCGGGTAGAGCGCCCTAGCACGCAGTAAGGATTACACAGGCGATAAAGCGCAGATTTTGCATGTTTATGCCTGCCTTATGCCTGCACAGAAATTTGCGGCAGGCTCACTTGAATAGGGCTGGTATTGCCATCGGCGCTGTACACGCTGGGAGTATCGGCGGCTTGTTTGCCTTCCTGCTCTAAAGCGATGGTGGCATTTTTGAGTGCATCGTCCATGCTTTTTAAGGCGTCTTTGTAGAGCGCTTTATCTGTTTTGATTTCTTTCTTGCTGTTTTGTATTTCCAAGGCCAGCAGCAGCTTCGCTTTTTGCATGATCTTTTTGGCTTCATCCAAAAAATCACGATCTTCTGCACTCATGCCGCTTTTTTGCGCGAGTGGGTTTGATGCTTGTTTTTCCTCTTGCCTTTCTTCTTGCTCCTTTACTTGTTGCTCGACTTTTTGTACTGCTTGCTGCGCCTCCTGACCAGCGTTCTCCACTGCCGGGGCCTCAGTAGGGGCCGTCGCCGTTGTGGTGGCTGTGCCCGCAATGGTTGGAGGTTGAACCGCGCCGCCGCTGACGCCTGCATATTCGGCTACCGCAGCGGCAATTTGCTTGGCTAGCCGTGCTGCGGCCGCCACATTGCTTTTGCCTATACCTGCAAACTTCAACATGCCTTCCAATTGCCGCTTCAGCATATCTAAGCGGCCCTTTGCCGCGCTTTTACGGCTGGAAACCGGATCGAACTTGGGTATTTTGAATTCAAACGAGGCGTTTTTTGTAATGTCTTCTTCCGCCGCGCCGTTATTGCTCACACGCTGCCGTGTAAAGTTTTGAATGGTGGCTTGCATTGATTCGGAGGCAATTTTCATGAGGAAAACCTTAAATTTGAAGCAAGCAGTCAGTCTGATTAAAGATATATCGAATAAACCCCACGAATCTTTAATGTTATTTATTATGTGAAAGCTTGTTTAGCGATGCTCGAAGAAGTTATCTAGTAAATTATTTCGTCAGTTTCGTTGAACTCGCCTTTTGCTGTATTTTAAATTGGGCTGGTTTTGTGAGGGGATTATCGAGAAATCACGCATCACGGCAAACGCGCCCGTTTTTATTTGAACGTGGGCTTGGTCAATCTGCTGGAAAAAGAAAAACGCGAAGGCAAAGCTGGCCGAATCGCACAGGCTTTAATGCGGGTAGATGTGGTGATTCTGGATGAGCTGGGCTAGCTACTAGGCAGGCGGTGGCGCATTGCTCTTTCATTTGTTGTCGAAGCTCTACGAGCACACCAGCGTCATCATCATCACGAACCTGAACTTTTCAGAATGGTCGAGCGTATTTGGCAACGCTAAGATGACTATGGCGCTGTTGGGCTGAGCGGTTTTAAGCTGAACATGAAGGCGTAAAAATAGCGGGCGCTGTTTGCTAGACTTATCCACCGTTGCCCAATCAAAAAGCAACGCCCAGCCCTGGGTCAAATTTCAATCTGCGTGAACAATCGAATCCTTAAACAGGAATATCCGATAGCGTAATTTTAACCACTAGACCACCTTCCACTCGATTGGTTAAGGTTAAGCTACCATTTAGGGAGGTAACGAGTTGCTGTGCAATAGCTAATCCCAGTCCGGTACCGCCTGTCATTCTATTACGTGAATTCTCTACTCGATAAAATGGCTGCATCACAGCATAAAGTTCATCTGGAGGGATACCTGGCCCTTGGTCCTGTACTTGAATAAGTATGTACTCGGCTTCTTGTTTCACAACTACTTCTGCACTACCTGCAAACTTCAAGGCGTTATCAATCACATTACTGAGAGTCCTGCGTAGCGCGAGTGGTTTAGTTAGCAATGACCCACTTAACTTGCCGAGGAGCATCACAGGCTGACCCGTATCTTGATAATCGCATACTAAGCTGTCAACAAGTGCATGAGGCTGGACGCGGCAAGTTTTTTCACTGCTACTTTCATTGGTACTAGCATAGGACACACCTTCACGGATCAATAAATTCATTTCCTCCAGATCTTGCAGTAATTTTATTTTGATCCCGTTATCTTCTATTAGCTCTGAACGTAATTTAATGCGGGTAATAGGTGTTTGCAGGTCATGTGAAATAGCCGCGAGGATATGCATTCGCTCCTGTAAATAAGCCGCGATTCGTTCCTGCATTGCATTAAATGCACATGCTGCCTTACGTACTTCTACTGGCCCCTCCTCGGGCATTTTAATTGCGATGGAGGTATGTGGGTTCATTGATTCAGCGGCCTGAGTCAGGATAGTTAACGGCCGTACTGCGCTACGTATAGCAAACCAGACTGTGCACAATAGCAAAATTAACTGACTGACCAATACGACAGGAAACCAAGGAATAAACGGCATGCTTCTCAGGGCCAAATCGATTGTGAGTGGGCTTCCGTCATTAAGGTGCAAATGCACCTGCAAATGGCTTTGGTTGTCAGAAGGGGTACTAAAACGCAAGGCATACAGCTCCCCAAGCGCATTCCTCAAGGACTGTGCAGTATCCTGCAAGCGCTTGTCCGTTAGGTATTCATCCCCCCCGCCTTCTTGTTGTATGTAATGATAGCTCACTCGATTAAGCCGTAATATCCACGCAGGACGCTCATTTGCAGGTAGGCGGTCTAGGATTGCCACCCCTGTAGCCACGTTGTACGTCATGTTACCTTGCATCATTATTTTAGCACTCTGCGCACGCTCGAATAATAGCAAGCTCAGAGTCAATCCGTTTGTCGACAACAGTCCAAACAACAAAATTAGCAGCAAGCGCGAAGCTAACGTTTTTGGCCACCATTGACAAACATACTTCATATTTTAGACTCACGTAACTCTACAGACATAGTGAACACATATCCCTCACTTCTTACGGTCTTAATATAAAACGGCTCCCGTGCATCGTCGTTTAACCGTTGCCTCAATCGACTTACCAATAGATCGATAGAACGTTCAAACAGGTCTGCATCACGCCCTTGTGTCTGATTGAGCAACTGATCACGGGTTAACACATGCTGCGGGTGATCGAGAAACACCCTTAGTAGACGGTACTCTGCACCACTCAATGCAACCATGACCCCGTCACTATCCATCAGGCTACGCGCGGTAGTGTCCAATACCCATACACCAAACGCTAAAAGACGTGCCGGTTCAGTTGTCCGTAAGCTGGGTGGCATCATACGTGTACGGCGTAATACCGTTTTGATGCGCGCGAGTAGTTCACGAGCAACAAACGGCTTCACCAGATAATCATCTGCTCCCATTTCTAAACCAACAATCCGATCAGTATCTTCACTTCTGGCAGTTACCAAAAGTATAGGCGTGGCCTTATGTCTACTGCTTCGCAATTCGCGGCACAGCGTCAGGCCATCATCGCCAGGCATCATGATGTCGAGTACTATCACATCTACGGGAGTTTTCTCCAGAAAGGCCCACATCTGGCGTCCGTCAGCGACTTCGGTAGTTCGGAGTCCATTCTTTTTCAGGTAATCAGCAATCAACCAACGAATTTCACTATCGTCATCTACAATCAAGACATGATCTGTATGTTCCACCGCAGCATCCTTATTTCAGGCTTTAAACAGATAAGTCAGTAGATTCTGTCTCATTAAGGGGAAAAGGTTAAGCAGAAGCCGTGTGATTGTGTTTTAGGCGGCCAAAGATAAAACTGTACTGCAGGGGACAATACGTACCCTGCAGAATGCAGAAATTGCCCCTTGCGTATCCTATGCAAGATGGCCATTGAGACCAGAGTCACACTTAAATCCCACTGAACCAGTTATAGCCCTGATCTTCCCAATAACCACCGGGATACTCGTTAGTAACAAAAATCGCGCCAATATGTTTGGCATTTTTGAAACCGAGCTTGGTCGGCATACGCAAACGCAGCGGATAACCATATTCGGGCGGCAAGGGTTTTCCGCCAAAATCTAGCGCCAGAATAGTCTGTGGATGCAGAGCAGTCGCCATATCAATACTGGAATAGTAGCGGTCATCACATTTGAAACCTACATATTTAGCGGTGAGATCGGCCCCAACTTGCTGCAGAAAGGTTTTTAGTGGTACACCACTCCATTGACCGATCGCGCTCCAGCCCTCAATACAGATAAGCCGAGTTATCTGGCTCTCCTGCGGCAAATGCTGTAACTGTTCCAATGTCCACGGAGCCTTCTTTTGCACTAATCCTGAAACCTCCAATCGGTAATTAGGTATATCGACTTCAGGAACATTGAATTCAGGATAATAGGCGTTAAAGCGGAACGGCATATCTATTTGATCTGGACGATATGTCTGTGCCAATTTCTCACCGTTAAACAGCCAGCGCTGCACGCGATCATTCCAGCGCGACATTTCCCACAGAACCTTATCGACCTGATCGCCATCCTGCAAATTACAGCCAGTTAGCATCGATACCGCACCGAGTGTTAACCCGGAACGTAGCAATAAGCGACGCTGAATATTGACCAGTTGTTTACGCTGTTCTGGCTCAATAATGATTCTTGGTGGTTTTGATTGATCACTCATCTGTGTTCTCCTGGATGTGTGCTTTTTTACCGCCGGTAATCATGGCGATAAAGGTTTTAGGCACCAATAGCACCATCAAAACATGGATTACCACAAACAACATCACACCGCTCATAGCAAAGAAATGCACGTAACGGGCACTACCGAACCCACCTAAAAGCCAGACCAGACCGCTTAGCTGCACCGGTTTCCAGATAGACAATCCGGACAGTACCAATAACGCCCCTAGCAGCAGTACGCTGACATACATCAGTCTTTGAACGGCATTATATTCACCGAGTTTGTGCGGCAAGGTAAACGTAAAAGCCCGTACAGTATCACGCCAGACAGACTTAGATGAAAACGGGAAAAAGCTTCGCTTAAAGTGCCCGCTGAACAAGCCCCACAGCAGGTAAAACAGAGCGTTGACCGCCATTAGCCACATAGTAGCTAAATGCCAAGCAATATTGCCACCTAACCAGCCACCCAGCGTTGTGCTTTGCGGAAAGGTGAAGGGAAAAAGGGGATAGGCATTATAAATACCCCATCCACTCATTATCATGCAGATCATTGCCAGCAGGTTTATCCAGTGGCTCAGGCGGATCTGCCACGGATGAATATTTTGCTTACACCGTGGAATTATTTTCGATAAAGGACGATTCACAAAGCGTCTCCGGCATATTCAATCTATTAGTTCGAACTGCCACGAAAAATATATAAACAGTAAGAAAATAGAAAATACCACACTATTTTTTCTAAAAACCTTCACAAACAGGTTCACCACTGGTTTACATTGGCGGAGTAATACCGTCTTTGCCAGCAGAAATAGCACGGATAACCGACTGACCTTTATCATCTTTCATGAAGAAGAGAATTACTTTTACGCCAGGCATCAACACACTACGATCGCTGGGAGTAATCAGAACAACTGGCACATCATCTGGGATGATGACCGTTTTTTCTGCATTATTAAATTTGATCGTTAGGGTGCGACCATTATTGTTCACTAGCTTGCCAACGGTGCCGTTGGTCATGGTGTTGATTTTACCGTCCGCCGATTCAAACGGGTTGAAACCTTCACCATTACCGCGAAGACTTGGCGAGAAAACGTGTACTTCCAACGCTTTCAGCGTACCGTCGGCCTGAGGTGCTGCAGCCGTACCGATGAAGCTGTTGGCTTTAATATCAGAAATTTTAGCTTTAGTGATGCTATTAATCTTGCTCTGATTAGTCAGTTTGACATCCAGTTTTCCCCCCTGACGCGTAATTATCTGTACGGAGTTACCATTCACCGACTCTATAGTTCCACGTGTAGGTCTGCTTACGTTGTCTGCTGCGAATGCAGAGCAGCACAAAAAAAGATAACTCAACACGGCACCAGCAAAGCGAGATGACATCGCCATTTTAATTCTCCATATTTTGTAGATTGAGAAAAACGTATCACTATCAGACACGGTTATGTCGTAATAAGGGAAATAGGCTTAATACATCATAATTCGTGTTTTCAAAGGTTTCACCTTATAACTGCAAGATTAAAGGCAGGGAAAGTATTATCTTTCTACTGCTCGACGAGTTAATTAAAACACTGCAATGTATCGCTGATATGTCGAGTAACGGCCCGAATGTAACTTAATATTTTTTTCTGCGGGTTAATTACATTGATATACAATTCAACAGTTAAGTTAAGAGTCTGAATAGGTTTTTTGGGGGGATTACCAAAGGAAACAACATTAAAAGGGGCACGTGCGGGGGCGGGGCATTTACGAGGATTGCTTAAAGGTCGAGGCACTCATACAGAAGTTCTGAAGCATTGTAAGGCTGAGCGATTAGAAGAAAATTATTTCCATGCTGTACTTGATGCCCCAAAATAGTTTGGGCAATGCCTGAACAGGTATGCTATCGATATTCTTGGTATCTTATCGAAAGTCCATCGTAAACTTGATAATGCTAATATCCGGTGGTTAACTGACGAGACACGGTCGGAAAGTAAACAGCAAGTATTTCTATCATGCTCCAGCCAATAAAAATGCGGCCCCTCTCAAGGCCGCATTTTTATATCTAAGTACCAAATTTCATTTAATCAAATACACAAATCCCATTAAATAAAACCCAATACTCAATCTACAAGCCAAGCCTAAACTAAGCCTCCTTCTCTTTTACACCGCCAAACGATGACGAATTTCGCGTAAGGCTGCGGACATCATGGCTAAATCTGGCGCTAATGTTTTCATTTCTTCAAACATACGGCGGCAGTGGGCGATGGCTGTTTCTTGGCTGCTTAACCATGATTCAACCCTTACTGCAGGCGTAGCACCTGGGCTTAGCTCCAAAGCTGCGCTGGTCAGAGCAATGTGGGCACGCTGCAGATCATCACGGCAGGCTAAGCGGGCCAGTGTTTGCCAGTGGTTGGCGCGTGGCAATTGCTCGATCAAGCCGTGCAACCAATCTAGCTCTAGCGCATCACCAAGGGCAAAGTGCACCGTTGCCACCGCGTCTACTTCTGCGGATTTTTTCTTAGTGAGCAGCGCGATATTCAGCAGCTGCGTTGCACCATCAAGGCAGGCACTTTGTCTGGCAAGGGCCGCAGGTACGCCTGCCTCTAGCCAGCTTTGGGTGATCTCTGCCTGTTTGGCTGAACCGGCATACCATTCTGGCAATTGCGGCAGCAGAGCTGGGATTTTGCCTTTTAGATCGCGGATCAGCTCTGCATAATCTGGCAGGGTGTCTTGGTTTTGCACCAGCCAACGTGTTGCGTGCTCTAACTGACGACGCTCACGCAGCAACATGGAATATTGCATAGTGGCCGGAATCGCGTTATCTAACGATTCAATAGCAACAAAACGGGCTTCGCTATCGAGCAGCTCGGTCGCATCGTACCAAGCACGCACAATCGTGGCTGGGGACAGCTCGGTTTCCTCAGAAAGACGGAACACAAAGCTGATGCCCATGCGGTTGATGGTGCGGTTGGTCAGCTCATTGGCCACAATTTCACGGCGCAGTGGATGCTCACCTAGGCGATCACCAAAACGATCAACCAGCGGTTTAGGGAAGTAAGCCACCAGTAGGCCATCCCAATCAGTGCTATCCGGTAAATCGCTTGCCAGCAAATCTTGGAATAGCGCCATTTTGGCGTAAGCCAGCAATACAGCCAGCTCTGGGCGCTCTAAGCCCTTGCCCTCTTGCTGACGTGCAGCGATTTGTGTGTCGGTTGGCAAGAATTCAATGCGGCGAGATAGGCGACCGCTTTTTTCCAGTGCTTGCATAAAGCGCTGATGCACCGGCAACAGCGAAGCAGTCTGCTGATATTCAAGGCTGATGGCTTCGGTTTGCAGATAGTTATCACGCAGTACCAAATGGCCCACTTCGTCGGTCATAGAAGCCAGCAGATCATTACGCTGCTTCATGGTGAGATCGCCACCGGCCATAATCCGCCCCAGCAAAATCTTGATATTGACTTCGTGGTCAGAGCAATCCACACCGGCAGAATTATCAATTGCATCCGTATGCACACGGCCACCGTGCGCTGCGTACTCAATGCGGCCCAACTGGGTAAAGCCCAAGTTGCCGCCTTCGGCGATCACTTTGCAGCGGAATTCCTTACCGTCGATACGCACGGCATCGGTGCCACGGTCATTCGCTTCGGCCGGAGTCTGAGTCGATGCCTTGCCGTATGTACCAATCCCACCGTTGTAGAACAGATCAACCGGCGCTTTCAGCATGGCGCGAATCAGCTCGCTTGGCTCCAGCTCATCAGCCTCTACATCAAGGATGGCTTTAACTTCTGCCGATAGCGGAATAGTCTTGGCATTGCGTGGCCAGATGCCGCCGCCCGCAGAGATCAACTCGGCGTTGTAATCGGCCCATGAGGAGCGGGGCAGATCAAACAAACGTGCGCGCTCTTTAAACGACACGGCAGGATCTGGGTTTGGATCAAGGAAAATATGGCGGTGATCAAACGCGCCTAGCAACTTAGTGTGCTCGCTACGTAGCAAGCCGTTACCAAACACGTCCCCAGACATATCCCCGACGCCAATCACGGTAAATTCATCGGTACGGGTATTGATGCCCAGCTCACGGAATTGACGCTCTACCGAAACCCATGCGCCCTTGGCGGTAATACCCATTTTTTTGTGGTCGTAGCCTACCGAGCCGCCCGAAGCAAAAGCATCGTCTAGCCAGAAACCATAATCGCGGGAAATGCCGTTGGCGATATCAGAGAAAGTGGCCGTGCCTTTATCGGCGGCCACCACCAGATAAGGATCATCCTCATCTAAACGATGGACTTGCAACGGGTGCACCACTTGCCCAGCCACCAAGTTATCGGTTAAATCCAGCAAACCACGGATAAAGTTTTTGTAGCATTCAATGCCACGCGCCATCAGCGTTTCGCGATCGCTCGGTGGGTTTTTCACCACAAAGCCACCTTTAGAGCCTACCGGCACAATCACAGTGTTTTTCACCATCTGTGCTTTGACCAGGCCTAAGACTTCAGTACGGAAGTCTTCACGGCGATCAGACCAGCGCAAACCTCCGCGAGCCACCTTGCCGCCGCGCAAATGCACGCCTTCCATTTCTGGCGAGTAAACAAAGATTTCAAATAGCGGCACAGGCTGCGGCATATTTGGAATACGAGCTGATTCAATCTTGAATGAGGTGTACGACTTAAGCTTGCCTTCGCTATCTTGCTGGAAGAAGTTAGTCCGTACCGTGGCCAAAATTGCGGCCAGCAAGCTGGATAAGATTTTTTCTTCGTCCACGCTGGATTGATTAGCGCAAGCTTGGCGAATTTCTTCAGCCAGAATCTCGGCCACACCGGCAGAATTAGTGACTGGATCATGCGTCATCACAAACAGAGCGGCTAGCTGTCCGCTGAGCTTGCCGTGGCGCAGTAGGCAATCTGCAATAATTTCAATGCCGTACTTCAGATTAACCTGACGCATATAGCATGAGTAAGCGCGTAGAATCAGTACTTCACGCCATGCTAGGCCTGCACCTAAGATCAAGCGGTTAAAGCTATCGTTTTCGCAAGCGCCTTCAAAAATAGCGGTAAACGCGGCGATCAAGCGTTCACGATCGATGCTGTTTTCTAGCGAAGTGCCTACAGGTAGGCGCAAGCCAATATCGATAATCCAAGCGTGTTCGGTTTGATCGAAAGTCAGCGCGTATGGGCGCTCATCCAACACGCGCACGCCAAGATTTTCGAGTAACGGCAGGCAATCGGATAGCTCAATAGGCTTGCCACGGTAGAGTTTCAAGCGCCACAGGGTAGGATCAACCACGCTACCTGGTGAAAGGGTAATGGCGATCTTGTCATTCTTTAAGCTGGCTTCTAGCGCTTCGATATCGTAAACCGCCACGCGGCCAGTGAAATCTGCGCAGTAAGCGGGGGAGAAGGCTCGCTGATAACGCTGATACAGCGCCGCACCGGTTTCTTCGCCACGCACATGGCTTAGCTGATTGCGTAAATCATCTTGCCAGCGTTGCGCGGCGCGGGCGATTTCGTCTTCAATCTCTTTGACGTCATAAACAATACGCTCGCCAACGGGCAGGTGAATCAGGAAGTGGATCCGTGCCAGTGGGCTGTCAGCCAGCAATACATTGAATTCAGCCTCATAACCACCAAGGCGCTCCATCAAGATTTTTTCTACTTTTACGCGCACTTCAGTGGTGTAGTTATCGCGCGGCACAAACAGCATCACCGATACATAGCGGCGGTATAGATCTTCGCGGAAGAAAGTACGTACGCGGCTGCGCTCGTGCAGGCTAACTACGCCCTGAGCAATACGTGCCAAGTCATCAATGCCGATTTCCAGTAGCTCATCGCGCGGATAGGTATCGATAACATTCAGTAGCGCTTTACCACGATAGCCGCCTACATCCGCATCGCTAGCCAGTAAGACGGCATTAATTTTTTTACGTACCAGTGGGATGTTGCGTGGTGGCGTGGTGTAAGCGCTGGCAGTATATAAACCAAGGATACGTAACTCACCGATGACTTTGCCTGTGGCATCTACTTCGCGCAGGCTCACCATGTCTAAATACACAGGGCGGTGAATCAGAGAGCGGGTATCGGCCTTGGTCATTAAAATAAGCTGATCGGCAGCATAAGCGCGTTGGCGCAGATCCACCGGCAGGGAGGCCCAAGTGTGCGATAGGCCAGAGTCGCCTGCATCACGCAGCAGGCCGTGGCCAGAGCCGCCAACAAAATGCAAGTCACCATTTTCTGCAAAGCGGTAATCACGCACGCCAAGGAAAATAAAGTGACCCGCCAGCATCCATTCTAAAAAGGCGCTGGTTTCACGCACCAGCACAATATCCAGCGGAGGCGGACGATGGCGCAAGCCTTCTAGTGCGGCCGTGACGCGATCAGCCATGGCAGGCCAATCAGTTACGCACGCATCCAGCATATCAAGGGCGTTGTTTAGATCATTCTCTAACTGGGTAATGGCATCACTAGCGGTGATGCGGTCTATTTCAATATGCATCCATGATTCGGCTGCGCCAGCTTCATCCATCTCTTGCCAATCGCCGTTTTCCTGACGTGCGACTTGCAATACTGGGTGCACCACCTGATGCACGCCATAGCCACGGCGCGCCACCGACATGCCGATGGTGTCAACTAAGAAAGGGCGATCAGGCTGGACGATTTCGATCACGGTATGGCTACTTTGCCAGCCGTGATCAGGTACGCTTGGATTATAAATACGCAATTTGCGTGTATTGGCCACGCGGTTGCGCGCCATGCGCCAATGCGCAAGTACCGCGCCAAACCAATCTTCCGGCGTTTTTTCTATTAAATCGTCTTCAGAAATGTGGGCGAAGTAAGCAGAGAGAAAATCTTGGGTGATCGGCTGGTCACTCGCCGCAGCAAGTTCACCTAGTGCTTTGAGTGTGGACAAAACGGTCATAACAGAAGCTCCGGTTCAGTGTGCCCTGACTCTATACCCACCTTTCAGGCATTGCCAGCTTTGGCGCATCATGATTTTCACTAATAGCAGGATTACAATAGTAAGAATATTGCAGCCAAGTTGTTGTTGTTAATGAATAAGCCTGACAGCATGTTATTTTTAACAATAGGGTAAATTGTAAACTTCAAGAATATTTAATTTATGAAACGTTCGGAAAAGCCATTCATTTCACGTAAGTAAAAACACCTATAGCCATATATTTACTGGCTTCTGCTTAAAAAAACGCGCTTTTATTTGCTTACTTTAAATAATGCCTTATGGTGTTTTTAAAACGATTGTTTCAATGAAATTAAATAAATAGGATTGTTTTTGTGATTAAAATATGCGCAACAAAAAGCGTATTTATTTCTTCATGTTTACACCCCAGTTACAAGGAAAAGACTTGTCTAGAGCAGAGCGTTTACTCACCTTAATGCAAAAATTGCGTTTGTATCATTACCCAGTCAGCGGCGCTATTTTGGCGGGTGAGCTAGGCATTAGCCTGCGTACGCTCTACCGCGACATTGCCAGCTTACAATCGCAAGGTGCGCAAATTGAGGGCGAAGCTGGCTTAGGATTTGTCTTAAGGCCAGGATTTACTTTGCCACCGCTGATGTTTAGCGTTGAAGAGATTGAAGCCTTGGCCCTAGGGGCTAAATGGGTGGCCAGCCGCACCGATGCCCGCTTAGGCACAGCGGCTAGCCACGCTTTAAGTAAGATTGCGGCAGTATTGCCCACAGAGCTGCGCTTAGAATTAGATACGGCGGCCTTACTGATCGGCCCTAGCCAACAGCCCAATGACTCTGACGAAATACTCGGCTTAATCAGAGAAGCCATCCGCCATGAATGTAAGCTAGAGCTGCATTATTTAGATGCGCAAGGCAAACAATCCACTCGCATCATCTGGCCCTGCGCCTTGGCTTTTTTTGATTACGCAAGAGTAGTGATTGCATGGTGCGAGGCACGCCAAGCTTTTCGCCACTTTAGGGTGGATAGAATTAAATCACTGCTATCACAAGAGCAGCGTTACCCCAAGCGCCGTCAAGCCTTACTAAAAGCTTGGCGAGTGGCAGAGGGGATTACCGAGCAAAGGCATTGATCTTGTTGCTTAGCAACTGAAGTAACGCAGTAGCCTCTGGCTAGATTTAGCTTGTGCTTAGTAATATCTGTCAGTGAGATTAAAAAGCGTATAGCCCACAAAGTTTGGATGGTGTGTTAACTACTGACAAAAACTGACACAAGCCCCCGCTAAACTTCAGGCATCACTAAAGCGACGGAGTTCCACCATGTTTAATCCTGATTTTGTACTGCTGTATGTAGATAGCCCAACGGCCAGCGCCATGTTTTACCAGAGCATACTAGGCCATGAGCCGATTGAGCTTTCTGCTACCTTTGCACTCTTTAAGTTGGAATCTGGCCTTAAGCTTGGCCTGTGGTCAAAACACACCGTGGAGCCAGCAGCGGGCACAACCGGGGGCGGGGTGGAGCTGGCGTTTTTGCTGCAAGGGCGGGAAGCCGTGCAAGCTCAGTACGAAATTTGGCGTAAGCAGGGCCTAGCCATCGCCCAAGAACCTACCGCTATGGATTTTGGCTACACCTTTGTGGCGCTCGATCCAGACGCGCATCGCTTGCGTGTGTACTCCCTAGAATGAAATACTGGATTGCCGTGATTTGTAGTGTGCACGTTGCACGTGGCGTGGCGGGTAGCTATATGCAAGTTTGTCATGGCAAATGCGGCCCTTTAAAACGCATCCAGCCCGGTGATTGGGTGGCGTATTACTCACCCAGCACGCAAATGGGCGGCAAAGATAAACTGCAATCTTTTACCGCCATCGGCATAGCAAGGGCAGGGGATCCTTATCCTTTTGATATGGGTGGCGGTTTTATTCCCTATCGCCGCGATGTGGATTGGCTGTCCGCACAGCCCGCCGCTATCCTGCCATTACTTGAACAATTAGATTTTTCTCGGGGTATTCGCAACTGGGGCGCACCATTTAGATTCGGCTTATTGGCTGTTAGCCCGCATGATATGCAAACCATTGCAAAAGCGATGGCGGCCGATCGTTCAAATAGCCCCGCCTTACACCCCATCCAAGCCACACAAAGCTCACTTTTTTAAAGGCTCTATATGCAAGCAAAACATGTTGAAGGTTTTTTAGTTTCGGGTTTAAGCACAAGAACCAAAAATAGCGATGAATTCAACCCCTCTACGGCGCAAATTCCGAAGCTATGGGGGCGTTTTTTCTCTGAAGGATTAGTGGATAAAATCCCAGAGCGCATCGCCAATTCACCTATTTATGGAGTGTATTCGGGATATGAATCCGATGCTAACGGCCAATATGATCTAACCGCTGGCGTTGCCGCATCTAGCCCAAGTGGCGATTTTAGCCACGTAGCCATTCAAGCGGGGCCGTACTTGGTTTTTGAAACGCGTGGCGCCATGCCTGCAGCGGTGATCCAAGCTTGGGGCAATGTTTGGGCCTATTTTGAGCAAAACCCACAAATTAAACGCAGCTTTATCAGTGATTACGAAGCCTATCTTGGGCCCAATGAAGTGCATATTTACATCGGCGTAGCGGCAGAATAAATATCGATTCCTGTAAAGTTGGCATGGGCTGCACCATATTGCAGCCCTCTACAAACCAGCTTTATCAAACAGGAAAACATATGCGTAAAACATTGATTAAGTTAATTACTTCTTTGTGTTCAGTGGTTTTTATCGTGGCTTGCGCGCAAATACCAAGCACTGATTCCACCGCCCAAACGCAGCAAGCCCAAGACTTATTAAGCTTAATCGCTCAACGTTTGGCCGTTGCGCCTTTAGTGGCTCAAAGTAAATGGAATTCGGGTGCTGCAATTAATGACCCAGCCCGTGAGCAATCCATCTTGGTGGATGTGCAAAAACGAGCCATCGCCATTGAGCTTGATCCTCAATTCGCCGCCGCATTTTTCCAAACTCAATTTGATGCGGGCAAATTAATACAAAGCCAGCTTCATCAACAATGGCGTTTACAAAAACAAACGCCCTTTATCCCCGCCCCCGATTTAGCCAAAGATGTACGTCCCGTCTTAGATGGCCTAACCCTGCAATTACTCATAAAGATAAAAACAGTACAAGCAGATTTATGCAAGCCAGAAACCAAGCGGGCATTAAACACTGCAACAGGGCCACTCGCGCAATTAAATCCAGAAGTAAGCGCAATAGCGCTCAGCACATTGCAATGCCCCTGAGTCATGGCCGCCCCATCTTATTTAAGTGGGGCAGATAAAGATTTTCATGGGTCAAGCTGGCTCAGCAAAATCAGTTAGCAGAACTTGGCCAGAGCCCCTGTGTCGAGGTGGTCAGTTAGCTTTTCCTTAGCCTCAAATAGGCTTAGAAACGGTGATCGGGCGTGCCGCAGTTGCTGATGCTACCCCATGAAACCCATGCTGGCCCACGGCAAAATGAGCAATAAATTTCGTTGTAGTGGTAGCCCGCGTTAATCAGCTGAAAAATCAAGCGGCTAAGTGTCATATCGCGGCAGCCCCATCTATTTCTTACAGTAATTACATCAACGTCTACCGTTGGATCTTCAACCAAGGTTTCTAAATTGTCATATGAAAGGCCGCGCTGGCCGTCGTAGCAGCAATCAATGATTTTATCCAGCGTTGCAATGCCGGTTACGCCGTTGCAGTGATAGCCTTCAAACTTAGTCAGGTTGTAATCGTGGCACTGCGCTCCTGCATTGATTATTTCTACTACCCCCACTGGACGGTTTGCGCCACGGCCGCAGTTATAAAACGTAGTAGTAAGGGTGCTGCCATGCGGCGCAAAAAAAGAAATTCCGGTGCCAGCAGGCACGGTAAATGTTCTACTCAAAGTGCTTCCAAATAATAGCTGCTCACCGTGCGCCGTAATCATGGCGGCATTGTGATGCCTGTTGCCATTGTTATTGGAGAAAACATAAAGCTGATCATTTAAAGCTCTTTTTCCTGCGGGCATGGTGCGCTCCGGTGAGGCTAAGGCCATTGTTATGGATTGTTGATCACAATGTGGCTGAGCCCAATTTTTAGAGGTGTATTACAGCGGCTCCAAAATGTAGGCGGGGCGTAATTGGCGTGTGCAACAGGAAAATCAGAAACCAACTGGCGCGACATCATAAAGGTATTGCCAAACTGCACACGCATTGTCCATGCGCCTGCACCGACATGGCCAATGAGGGCGCCTGCATCTGGTTCATGCCCATGAATTTGCCATTGTATTCCATTTGCATCTGCCCATCGAAATTTGAAGCCATATTGTGATCTTGGCTCAAACTCAAAAATATTTTGTTGCCCTGCAGGAATCGCCGCAAGAATATTGGCACAGGTGCCACCACCATCGATAACGCCAGGAGTTAAGGGGTTTACATGTGCTTGTACCAGTAGCTCAAAATCATATTGAGTTTGTGCGGTGGTTTTAACCGCTCCAGTGGGAATCCATTGGTCAGTGCCAAACAGATCTGCTAAGCCTTCAGGCATCTTATATTCCTGTTTATGTAGCCTTGCCGATTTTTTTACCGCAAGGATTAGTAAGTAAATTAAATTGATTCACTTAAGGTTTATTAATTATATTAGTTATTATTTTAAATAATGGCGTAATTATTCGCGACGGTACTAGAGGCGTATTTGAATTGCGGGCAAGTCCACTGACTGGCCGGGGATGGGGGGGCAGATAAGCTGAGGCTTATTTCAAGTAAGTGGCTTTATAGATAACGGATTGCTTATTTTTAGTCTTAAAAAAACATGATAAATGCCGTAAAAATAAGCAAACTACCCAGCAAGGCGAACTTATCTCAGATCATTGCATTTGCTTTTAGCTACTTGTTCAAGATTTGGCTTTTTCATTGCCCCGTCTCTGTTAGAATCCTGCCCCATGATACGACTTAAATCCCTCACTCTAAGACGCGGCACCAAGGTGCTGCTTAATTCTGCCGATTTAACTCTGCAACCGGGTAGCAAAACTGGTGTGGTAGGGGCTAATGGCGCAGGTAAATCTAGCTTCTTTGCGCTGATGCGCGGCGAATTACACCCAGATGCTGGCGATATTGAAATGCCGCCACGCATCACGATCAGCCATGTGGCGCAGGAAACGCCTGCGCTGGAATGCTCGGCGCTCGATTATGTACTGGATGGCGATAGAGAATTACGCCGTTTAGAGCATGAGTTAGAGCATGTTTCGCACGACGACGGTATTCGCCATGGCGAATTGCTCGGCGAATTTGATGCAATTGACGGCTATACCGCCGCATCGCGCGGATCAAAATTGCTGGCAGGTTTAGGCTTTTCTACGGAAGAGCTTAGCCATCCGGTATCGAGCTTTTCAGGCGGCTGGCGTATGCGGCTAAATCTGGCGCAGGCACTGATGTGCCGCTCAGATTTGCTACTACTGGATGAGCCAACCAATCACTTGGATTTAGAAACCGTGGTTTGGCTGGAGCAATGGCTAAAGACTTACCAAGGTATGCTGCTGGTTATTTCGCACGATCGCGATTTTCTTGACAACACCATCAAACAAATCTTGCACGTAGAGGGTGGGGCGCTGACGCTTTACACCGGTACTTACGAAGATTTCGAAAACCAGCGTGCCGAGCGTTTGTCTCTGCAACAACTGGCGTTTGATAAGCAGCAACGCACCATCAATCACCTTGAATCCTTTATTACCCGTTTTAAAGCCAAAGCCAGTAAGGCACGTCAGGCACAGAGCCGCGTGAAAGCGCTAGAAAAAATGGAGCGCATTTCTGCCGCGCACGTTGATTCACCGTTTACTTTTAGCTTCCGCGAGCCAGAAAACAGCCCTAATCCCTTGGTGAAATTAGAAAACGGCCAAGCGGGTTACGATATTAATCGTCCTATCCTTAAAAACCTGACGCTCAGCTTAGAAAACGAAGCGCGTTTAGGCTTGCTGGGTGTCAATGGCGCGGGTAAATCGACCTTTATTAAGGCTTTGGCTGGCGAAAATCCATTGTTACTGGGTGAACGCGAAGAAGGCAAGGGGCTAAAAATTGGTTACTTTGCCCAGCATCAGCTTGAGCATTTACGCCTAGATGAATCACCGCTCTGGCATATGCAAAAGATTGATCCAAATACGCGCGAGCAAGAGCACCGCAATTTCTTGGGTGGTTTTGACTTTAACGGTGCCATGGCCACCGGCAAGATCGAGCCATTTTCTGGTGGTGAAAAAGCCCGTTTAGCTTTAGCCTTGCTGATTTGGCAAAAGCCTAACTTGCTGCTGCTGGATGAGCCAACCAATCACTTAGATATCGAAATGCGCCAGGCGCTGACGATGGCACTGCAAGATTTCGAAGGCGCGATTATTGTGGTCTCCCACGATAGGCACTTGCTGCGTGCTACGGTGGATGATTTCTGGCTAATTGAAGACGGCACAGTACGCCCATTTGATGGTGATTTGGATGAGTACACCAAATACAGCCAGCAAAAGCGCAGCGAAGAAAACAGCGCCCTGCGTAATTCCAGTAGCGCGATTGATCGTAAGGCTCAGAAAAAACTTGAAGCCGATGCGCGTCAGCGTAATGCAGTGTTGCGTAAACCTGTAGAAAAGAAGCTAGCTAAAGTAGAAAAAGACATGGCGGGCTTTACGGCAGAGCTAGCTAAAATCACGGCCTTGCTTGCAGAAGAAAACATCTATCTAGCTGAAAAGAAAAATGAGCTAGAAGCGGCGCGTAATAAAGAAGCCGAGCTTAAAAAGAAACTAGAGCCATTAGAAGCACTATGGCTGGAGATTTCTGATGAGCTGGAAGCGCTGCGCTAAGAAGATGCCTTAATCAAGCCTGCTTTCTGCTACCAACCCCAAAAGCGAGATACCCCATCGATGCTTTTGGGGTTTTTTATTATGACAAAGCATAAAGTGACTCATTTATATTGCGCCTTAATGAGTCGAGCCCAAGCGCTTTTATTAAAAATATTAATTCCAGAGCTGAGGTATAGTGAAAAATTAAATCCTGAATATTCACATGCGATATTCAGGATTGGCGGATATCGGGCTTGGCTATTTTGTGATTTACTGGCTTCATCTCTATAGTGAGTAAGCCCCTTTGCTTTAACCATCGCAATACCTAGGATATATATTTAATTTGCGAACAAAACTCCAATTGAAGCCAGCACTAAAAATCCCCTTTTTTTTGCGCTTTAATAGCAAAGCGCCGCAAAGGTCAGCGGCTTTGCCTGCGCATGAAATTCGCTGCACTCAGTGTGATTTGCTGCAAATAATGGATGCACTCCAGCCAGGGCAGGAGGCGAGCTGCAGCCGCTGTGGCCATCATTTAGTCCGGATTCATCGTCACCCCTTTGATGCATCACTCGCGTATGCCTTGGGGGCATTGATACTTCTCGTTTTAAGCTGCTTATTTCCTTTGCTGCGCCTAAAAATTGCGGGCAATTTCAGTGAAATGACTTTTTTAAGCAGCGCAAAAGCCTTGATTGATGCAGATTTTGGCCTCGTTGCTAATGTACTTTTAAGCTGTGTGCTATTTACCCCCGCTGTTTTTTTATGCGCCATTGTGTATCTAGCGCTAGCACTAAAATATGCCAAATATTGGCCGGGTATGCGCAGCGTGCTTAGGCTTGCTGTTTTGCTTGAGCCTTGGATGATGGCCGATGTCTTTGTGATTGGTATCTTGGTCAGCTTAATTAAGCTAGCCTCTTTGGCGCAAATAGCACTGGGCTTATCTTTTTGGGCCATGCTACTGTTCTCAATTGCCTTAACTAAAACCGTTGTGGTGTTTGATGCGCATTGGTTTGGCTTTCAACTTGATCAGCTAGAAGGCTTGCCCGCCCAAAAATTACGAGGGGAGGGCGCGGTTTCTTGCTATGTGTGCGGCTTTTTTAATCCACAACAAGCATTAAAGTGCGAGCGTTGCTACGCGCGCTTGCATCGGCGCAAGCCACATAGTTTATCCATGTCTTGGGCGTTATTAGTGACGGCCATCTTGCTATATATTCCTGCCAATATCTATCCCATGATGATCACCGAGTCCCTAGGGGATAAAACGCCATCAACCATTTTGCAAGGCGTGTTATTGCTGTGGAATATGGGTTCCTACCCTGTGGCTATTATTATCTTTATTGCCAGTGTGCTTATCCCGCTGGTGAAATTCATTTCAATTACTTTGCTGTGTCTTTCAACCCAAAAAAAGCCAAACCATAAAGCTTTGCATTACACACGCCTTTATCGTATGACCGAGCTAATAGGGCGCTGGTCTATGGTGGATGTGTTTGTGGTGGTTATTCTGGTGGCGCTGATTCATTTGGGGCAATTGATGTCGGTTTACCCTGGCGTTGCCGCGGTTTCTTTTGCTGGAATGGTGGTGTTTACCATGCTGGCTGCTTTAAGTTTTGATGTGCGCCTGATTTGGGATGCACAGGATGCTCAGGATCTTTCCAATGGAAAATGAAAACGAATTACCGCATGCCAACACAGGCTGGCTTCGGCGTGTCTCTTTAGTTTGGCTCGTGCCTTTGGCTGCCTTGCTAGTAGGCGCATGGATGATTTTTGATACTTGGCGACACCAAGGGGAGGAGGTGATCTTGTATTTGCCTAACGCAGAAGGCATTGAGGTCGGTAAAACCACGGTAAAAGTGTTGTCTGTTAATGTGGGAAGGGTCAGCGATGTAGAGCTGGATGTGGCTGCGCATCGGGTGCGCATTACGGCCAAACTAGATGTGAATGCGCGCAGCTTGCTGAATAAAGACAGCCAGTTTTGGGTGGTCAAGCCACGGGTTGATCGCAGTGGAATTAGCGGCTTATCTACACTCCTTTCCGGATCTTTTATTCAGCTCAATCCTGGTAAATCCACCACCATGAGCAGTAAGTTTAATATGCTAAGTGAGCCCCCCGTCACCTCATCTGACGTACCAGGCTTGCGCTTAGCTCTTTCAGGGCGCGGCGTAAAAGTATTAAGGGTGGGCGACCCAGTGCTGTATCAAAATTTTGAAGTGGGCCGTGTAGAAAAAGCGGATTTTGATCCCGAGCAAAGGGAGATGACATACCGCTTATATATTCAGCGCCCTTATGACCGTTTAGTAACGATGAACTCCCGATTCTGGGTAGCCAGTGGCGTGCAACTCTCGCTTAATTCAGATGGAATTAAGCTTAACACCGGCTCAATGGAATCCATGCTCTCTGGTGGGATTGCTTTTGGGGTGCCAGACAATACCCCTTTGGGTGAACAGGTCCGTGATCAAACCAGTTTTACTTTGTTTGCAGATGAAGCCAGCTCGCTAGAGCGCCAATTTGAACGCCGCCTACCTTACATTGCTCTATTTAAAGAATCTGTGCGCGGCTTAAAACCTGGCGCACCTGTAGAGCTGCGTGGTTTAAGAATTGGTACCGTGGGAGCAGTACCTTACGCCATCCCAAAACTAGAAAACAAAACCCGTAAAACTCATGGCATCCCTGTGTTGATCTATCTGGAGCTAGGGCGCTTAGCCACGGGTGCAGAAAAAGAAAACGATGACTATTGGCGCAAAGTGATCGCCACCCAGATCCGTACTGGCATGGTGTTGAAACTTAAAAATGGGAACCTACTGACAGGGGCCTTGTATGTTGATGTTGATTTTAGCGGCAAACCATTACAAAAACCTTTAGAAACATATGCGAACCTAACTGTATTACCAAGCAGTGATGGTGGCTTAGCTCAAATCGAAAACAAAGTGATTGCCTTATTAGACAAGCTAAACGGGCTAAAAATAGAGGGTGTGCTTGCTCAAGGCAATAAGACGCTAGACGAAACCGGCAGGCTAGCCAGCGATGTACGCGGCCTAGTTAAAACATTGGATGATTTCGCGCAGCAACCACAGGTACAACATTTACCTGCCGAATTACAACAAACCTTAAGCAGGCTGCAAGGCACATTAAATACTGTTGGCAGCACCCTAGATGATTACTCTGGGCAATCACCCGCTTACGGCGAGTTAAACCGCGCTTTGGGCAATCTAAACCAAATCTTGCAAGAGGCAAGGCCGGTGATTCGCACCCTCAATGAAAAACCGAATGCGCTCTTGTTCGATCGTAAGCAAGAAGACATTCAACCCAAAGGGGCAAAGTAGCCATGACAAAAAACTGGGTTTTACTACTGGGGGCAGGGCTCTTAAGCGCATGTGCTAGCGCACCCATCACTCAATATTATCGCTTGGCGGATGTCACCCCCACGATCGCCCCCACATCCACCAAGCTGCCCGCCATCTTAGTGGATATTAAAGTAGCGGATTTTCTCTCCGCAGGGGGCATCGCCTATCAGCAAGGCGATGTTGAGCTGCGCTTAGCTCAGCAAAACTTATGGGCTGAACGGCTGCCAGAGGGCGTAAAGCGGGTACTAATCGCAAGAATGCAGCAACAAGCCCCCAATAAACTATGGCTAGGCTCTGCACCGAATGGGCGAATCAGCACGCTAAGCGTAGAACTTACCCAATTTAATGGCCGCGACGATGGGCAGGCCATCTTGGCGGGCCACTGGTTTTTAAGAAATGCGCAGCAAACCCTTGTATTGCAAGCCCCATTTCATATCGAGCTAGCCCAACAAGGCAAAGGCTACCCAGCCTTAGTCGCAGCGTTGGGCCAGGGCTTAGATCGCCTAGGGCAAGAAATCAGCCAAAAACTAGCCGAGTGCACGGCAAAGGGCGACTGCTAACACGCATAAAACCCTTGTTTTAAAAATAGCCCCCACTAAAAAAACCAAAGTTAAAAAGCTTGGTGCCACTATTTCTGGTGTATTTCAGAGCTATTTTTACAGGCGACTAGGTTTGTAAGGTTTCTTGTTTTTAGTTCATCAACTTGACATAATATACATTGTAGGCGTCATGTACTTGTAAGTTATTGTCTGATTCTGCCCTAGCTCAAGCTTACAATCTGCACTTGTAAAGATGAAGCCACAAGCAATAATGGTCATCAATTCTTTCTTGCTGCCAGAAAATCTTTCCTTCATTTTTTCCCAGTACTCTTGTTTTTGTTCACTTTTTGCATGCTCTGCTTCAATAATTGCGAGCAGTACGCGTGCGTCAATGCTTAGGATGTCTGAAAGTTGCATAAGTGCAAATGTATCTGGTCTTGAGCCTCTATTGTTCCAGTGGCTAATTGTTCCAGGTGTAATGCCGATTGCTTTTGCTAAGTCTTTATCTTCAACAATATTTAGTATTTTTTTAGCTTCTGTAATGATGTCTGTAAGATTTTCCATTACTTATCCTTGACTGAAATACACCTGTATATTTTAATGAGCTTATTCGTTTTACAGGTGTATTTTGATTATGGCACGCAAGAAAGCGCTTTCAACAAACATTGCAGACATTACCGCTGGTGCAACATTAGGGGTGGCTGATTTTTCTGCTATTGATTTGCTGCTTGAATCGTCTGCTGATCGTCGCGCATGTATTGAACGTTTTCTTGCTGCTGGCTATACACCTTCTCCGGCATTTCTTGCCGAATTGAATTCTGAATCTGTTGCCATCTATCTTTCTTTAAACCCTAGCGCTATGCGCGGGGCCTTCCAACGCTTGGCCCGCAAAAAGCTTTTGGTGAAATCTGAGGCTGCGAAGCAGCCAGCGGGGGGCGGCTTGCCGCACCTGCTGGCTGAGGCGCAGCCGATTGAGACCCCCCCTAGTAACACGGGGGTCACTACTACGGAGTGTAAGGGTTCCAAATCCTCCGACTTAGACTTACAGCCCCTAAAGCTCGTTGTTACCAATACGGGCGATATTGTTGAATTTCCTCAGCGTCGAGGCTGGGGCGGGGATCATGCCTTTGTTGATTGGCTCAATATCACCGTGCATAAATCTACTGCAGATCAATACGCTGATTTTTGCGTAACGGCAGAGGATTACATTTTAGCGGTTTCAATGCGCCTAGAGGCAATCTTTGGCTTCGGTGTAACTAATAAGTGTACTAATGGCCGCAATTTCTATCATCAGGCTTATGAATTAGGTGATGGTTGGGGCTATCTCTGCATTGGCGGCCAGCGTGAAACCATTTTAATTATGCTCAATGGCTCTGGATGTACTGCGGCTAAATATGGTTGGGAAGGGCGCATGCATGATTGGCTTATAAATGAGGCTGAAAATCCGCGTATTACCCGTGTTGATTGCGCTTATGACGACTATATGGGCGAAAACTACTCTGTTGATCGTGCCGAGTCTGATTTTGATGATGGAAAGTTTCAGTGTTATCGCGGCACGGCACCGGAATGCGAGCAAATCGGCAATTGGAAGCGGCCAAATGGGAAGGGGCGCACTTTTGCTACCGGCCTGCGCCGTTCTGGCAAATATAGTCGTACATACGAACGTGGTAAAAAATTCGGCTGCAAAGAATCGCCTTGGGTGCGTATTGAGGTTGAATTTAAATCGGTAGATCGTGTAATTCCATTTGATATTTTGTTGGTCGCTGGTGAGTACCTTGCGGCTAGTTACCCTTCTTTTGCTTGGATTAACGAAAAGCAATGTCGTATTCAATCTAATAAGGTTGAAACCAAGATTAACTACAACCGCGCCTTAGAAATCATTCAGCGTCAATACGGTCATTACTTTGATACGTTAATTCATATCGAAGGCTCGGCTGACGCGCTTATTGCAAAAATTCGACGTGATGGGGAGCCTAAGCGCTTAAAGGTTGCTGATTATCGGTTTTCGGCTGAGCCGATGCGCTTGGCGTCAATCACTAAAGATGCGGTTATTGCTGCTGAGTTTAATTTTCAAGACTTTAGGGTTAGGTGTTCTGCTGGGTAATTTTTTATGAATTTTAACGAGGTGTAATTATGCGTTTTAAAACAACTGTAACAGTAACGGGTGTTAAGTTTTTTAATGATGATGTTGAGGGCAAGCATTACGACACGACTACCTTATTTGTTTTGCTTGAATTGGATGAATCACAAGGCAGGGCGAAAGGTATGGCTGCTGCCGAATATAAATATCCGTCTTCGGCAATGTATCAAACAATGAAAGATTTGCCATTTCCGCATGAGGCTGAATTGGTATTGAACCAAGTTACAAGTGGCAAAGTCACAAAAACCACGCTTGAATCCCACCGCATGTTGCCGGTTGTAAGTCGTCAAACTGGCGAAGTAACTAAGGCGTAATCAAAATGAATTTAAAACCCGTTTGGATAGTTCAGTCTTTAGATGATGGCTTTTTCTTAATGCCACTTAATGGCGATGTTGGTTATACGCAATGGCTATCTGAGGCGGGTTTGTTTGAAGATAAACAGGCCGCAATAGATACGGCGGTTGATTTGCTGGATGGTCAATTCAGCGTATATGCCCATTATGTTATGGCTGATTAATATTGAATTGGTGAATGGGTGATATATGTCAACAAGTAAAATTGCAAATATTAAAATGCATCATAATGATGTAATTCAAATGATGCTTATCATTGACAATCAAATACATTCAAATAAAGAAAATATTTCTTCATTTGAATCTTTTGAAACTAATTGCATTGTAAATATTGATATTTACAAAAATAATTTAGTTGTTTTGGAGCGAATTAAATCAAATTTATTTGATTCGTTATATGTATGATTCAGCAATGCGTTTCAATTCGCCCAGATGGCCTATTGCAAGTCGCTTCTAATGTTGCGGGTTCTTGTGATTACATCATTACATCCGGTGGCGTTTGGGATTGGACGGTCGCGGATGCGCAACCTGTTTTAGCAAGTGTTTTAATCTTGTGGGCAATTGCCTACACAATTCGCGTCTGTATTAAGACGCTAAACTCTGGGGAAGTAAATCATGATTAAATTTTTAAAGAAATTGGGCGTTGTTGCTGTTGCTGCCGTTTCGACTGCACCAGCTTTTGCTGCGGTTGATACTGCAGGCGTAACTTCTGCAATTACTGATGCGGGCGCGGCTGTTGGTGTTGTTGGCGGTGCGGTATTGGTTGTGTTTGTGGGTATGAAAGTATTCAAATGGGTACGCGGCGCGCTTTAATTAGCGGCTTGTTTTCAATAGGGCGGCAATAGTCGCCCTTTTTTTATTGCGGGGAATATATGAATGGAAGGTCTTTTTTATTTAGTCGTTGTCTTATTGGCCTTTTGGCTTGTTTTTTCTGCGAATTAGCTTTTTCTGCTAAGTTTATTAATAGTGATTCAGGCAAAGAAACTAATGATCCTGTTGGTTTTACATATGCCTATGCTTTTTCTGTTGGCTATGGCGTAGGTGGTGAGGTTTTAGATAATACGTGTCCAGTAGTTCCAGAGGGTTCCGGTTGTATTGTAAAAATATGGGCAAAATCTGCATCTACTGGTGTTTCTATTCTTCAGAGTTTTATGCGTTTGAAAGAAGACAAATGTGCTATTAAAAAAGGTAAAAGTGCTGGTGATTTATTAGTTCCATTACCTTTTTCTGGTGTTGATGGTGCAGGTATGCCCATTGTTGTTTCTCCTGATGGTTTAAATTCATTTTTTAAAGATAGGGCTAGTTCTTGTGATGGGACTTGTGAATTAATTATGTCTGGCTCTTTTTCGAATGGTGACAAATTATTTGCAATTGGTAGCGATAAAAAAAGTGCTTATGCATTGTTGAAAATGCAATATTCTGGTGATGAATGTAATCTATTTGATGGGAAAAAAGCGCCTCAGCCGCCTAGTGCCACTAGTCCACCTGACCCTAATAAAGCGCCAAAATTCCCCGGTGATTGTCCTGCAAATTCTAGTTTTGGACAGGTTAATGGGGTTAATGCGTGCGCTAAAAATCCACCAAATCCTACCGACCCAGCCCCGCCGCCTAAGCCTACTGATAAAGATAAATGCGTGGCAAATTGTGACAAATGGGATCCAAAGAAACCCTCGGATGGTACTGGTGGTGGCACGGGTACTGGTGGTACTGGCGGTGGTGGCGGTGGTGGTGGTGGCGGTACGGGCACAGGAACTGGCGAAGATGGTAAAGATAAACCAACTCCGACCCCTACACCTACGCCTCCCCCTGACGGTTCAATTACTGGTTCGTGTGATTCTTTCAAGTGCAAAAACAATGATCCAGCTACGTGTGAGATTGCGCGCCTAGCTTGGCTTAATAAATGCGAGTCTGATAAGGGTATTGATGAATTAAATAAATCTGATTTAAAGAAAATAGGTGATAAGTCAATATCTGGTGATGATATGGATGGCATTAAGTCTAAATTGAATTTTGGCGAAAATGGCAATGTTGACATGACCGGTGTAATTAAAAGAGATACGTTTTTAAGTAAAGGCGGATTATCTGATGTTCATTTTTCAGTGATGGGTAAAGGGTTTGAATTACCTTTTTCAAAGATAAATAAATACTTATCAATGGCGGGAAATATTGCTGTAGCTTTTTCTTTAATCGCTGCAGCTAGAATTCTTTCTTCCGCTGTTTAATTGGGGGTTATATGCCTGCATTACTTGCTATTCCTTGGATTGCCGCTTTAATTGGTGGGCTTGTTTCTGCGGCTGCTACTTTTGCCGGTCGTGCTTTGATTGGTCTTGGCGTGGGAATTGTCACGTATACCGGCTTTAAAATTGTGCTGGAAAAATTACAGAGTGATGTTATTTCTAATCTTCAAGGTGTACCGATTGAAATTATTCAAATAATGGGGCTTTTGGAAGTGGATACTTGCGTATCTATTATCTTTTCTGCCTATTTGGGTAAGTTGGTAATTGGTGGTTTAACTGGTGGTTCCATGAAAAAATGGGTGACTAAATGATTAATCTCGTTACCGGCCAGCCAGGTGCGGGCAAAACTTTACGTACTTTGCAGGAAGTAAAAGAGCTTTCAGAGAAAGATGGTCGTCAAGTTTATTACTCTGGTATTGCTGATTTAAAGCTGCCGTGGATTGAAATTGATGCTGATAAATGGTTTGATTGCCCAAAAGGCGCGATTATTGTTATTGATGAATGTCAGCGAATATTTAGAACGCGAGCGAATGGTTCAAATGTGCCTAAGCATGTTTCTGAATTAGAGACGCATAGGCATAAAGGGTTGGATTTGTTTCTAGTCACACAACACCCCATGCTTGTCGATGGTAATGTGCGCCGTTTGGTTGGGCGTCATTTGCATGTAATGCGGGCCTTTGGTATGCACAAGGCTAATATTCATGAATGGCAAGGGATTAAAGAGAATTGTGATAAATCTCGTTCTGATTCTGTAAAGCATGTCTGGTCTTATCCCAGGGATGTATTTAATTATTATAAATCGGCGGAATTGCACACAGTAAAGCGTCGGATTCCGGCTAAATTGCTGGTTCTTGTTGTGTTGCCTTTTGTTGTGATCGGGGCGTTTTATTACGTTTACACCCATCTTGTGAATAAGAAACCGTCGGCTGATGCTAATGCGTCTATTTCCGCGTCTGCACCGGCGGGGTATGTGCCATATAGTCCGCAACCGGTTGACCGAAAGAAAACAACCGCGCAATGGATTGAAGAACAAACGCCTAGGGTGCTTACGTTGGCGTATACCGCGCCGGTATACGACAAGCTCACTGAGCCGGTAAGCGTTCCAGCACCGCAAGCTTGCATTAAGTCTGCAAGTAAAGGCTGCTTGTGTTTTACGGATCAAGCCACGCCTCTTTATATGCCTGTGGAGCTTTGCGAAAACATTGTTAAGCATGGCGTTTATTTGGCTTTTTTAGGTAAGCCAAATATTGAAAAAAAAGAAGAGATTTAACGGTGAGTATGCTCAGATTATTTTTTTGTGCACTGGTTTTGCTTGCACTTTCTTCGTGTGCAACGGTGCATCCACTTGATCAAGGTGCATTTATTGATTTTTGGAATAGGGGCCGTTTGGTAAGTGGGTCTGCTAGTGGCGGCGACTTGTAAGTACTTTGAAAGTGATGTTTTTATCTGTATGCTTCCATTATTAATGAGGGCTTACAGTTTATGCGGTATTTGTTTGTTTTTATCTGTTTGGTTGCGCCATACGCTTCTGCTGCTGTGTATAAATGCTTTGATGGTGTCCGGCCTAAGTACACTTATCAAAATGCGCCTTGTGAGGATTCAGGGTTAAAAACGGCAAAAGAAATTACTAACAAGGATGCTTTGGTGGGTAGTGCGGATTTTTCGGGTTACCGTAGAGAGGCGCGGGAAAGGGCTGAGATTTCGAGGAATGTTGAGCGGGATTTTATTGAGCGGCGTAATGTTGAATATCAGCGTTCGGGGGTGGAGCAGCGTAAAGATACTGCAACTGAGTGTGCGTCATTAGTTGAGGAGAAGCGTTATATTGTGAGCATGCAAAGGCATAAGTCTACGGCATGGCTGCATGCGCGTTATGCTGAAAATAGAAAGCGAATGCAGGCGATTGATTGCCAAGGGTTGTAATCATGAAAGCCAGCTTAATGCTGGCTTTTTTCATTAAGAATTAACGCTGATTCAATTCACACTTAAGCCATTTTTGGTAAGGTTTTTGATGTGTCGTGCTCAGGTTTCACGCACTTGTGCGTGCAAGCTGGGCTAATGAGGTGCGTTTGATCGGATTTGAGGAATTACCCTTTTAAAGGCGGGTTTTAATAGGGTTGTGTCGACGGGGCGGGCGGATCTTTTTCTCTGAAGACAGTTGCGAGCATGAGTCCGTATTTTGCTTCTAAGCTGCATTGGTTTTTGTAGAAGTTGCGTTGTTTTATTAACGACTCAATCAAGGTGTATTGGCTATTGCATAACATGCGGTCTTTTCGGTAGTGATCAATAAAAAGGATTTCTTCGATTCTTGCGCATCCTTTTTTGTTGCCATGGGGTGGAATGAGGCATTGCTCGGCTAGCGTCCAGTCTTTCCACTCACCAAAGGGCACAATGCCGCTTGTGTAGAATCTGGCCAGAAGAAAGATTGATCTTGGTATGGGGTCCTGGCCGGTTTGCCAGCGGTTTATTTGTCGGGGGCTGGTGCCTAGTATTTCAGCTAATTCTGATTCTGGCTTTGTTGATATGGCGAAGATTAATTCAGTTGTGGTTACATTGAAGTCAGCTATTGGCATATTTCGCATTCTGTTTTCTCATAAAATAAGGCGCGTAACGGCTGTTACGCGCCTTATCCTTGTTGCATGGATACTGTAATGTGTTGTTTTTAGCCAACGTGTAATTATTTACTCATGGTGGTTTTTCGGGTGAAATTAGCCTTGTAAGTTTACGTTTTATTCGCCTGTAGCTTGACATAATATACAATATACGAAATAAATGAAAATGACCGGTGTAAGCATTATTACGAAATGTAATTATTTTTTAAAAGCAGTAAGGATTTGCCGCGTCAGTCAACCAACCACTCATTGCAAGCTTAAGTAAACCCGGGTATGTCTCTTACTCATTTTTTGTCATTCGCCTGAACATATCAACGTCAATAGAGTTAACAATACATGGCTTTTTTGAAAAAGAAGCATAATCAGGCGAGTAAAAATACAGTCTTTTCCAAACCTTCCGGTAGAGGGGCTAGCACCTATTCATTGCCCCGTCACATTACTTACGCAGGATATGCCTTCATTCTCTACTAGGAATTTGACGTATCCATGGCACATCCCTCTATATTATTTAGCATTCTAGCGCTGCTCTCTACGGCATCCTATGCGCAAACTGAGTTCCCAGCAGTGCTAGCTGGGCATGCAGTTATGTCAGCTAAATCCTTTATCCCTGCACCTCAAGATGCGCCTGAAGATTTAAAAATCAGTGGCAAATTTACGACGGGTAAACGCGTAGAAGATTTAGCCTCCGTTGAAGGCTTATCATTTGGGCGCCCAACAGGGATATCGCTTCCTTTTACGGGCCAGCCCTTGCAAGGGCATTCTGGCATTAAGAAAATGCCAGATGGCAGTTTTTGGATTATCACGGATAACGGCTTTGGCGCTAAGGCCAATTCTGCCGATGCCATGCTGTATTTAAACCACTACGCCGTGGATTTTAATAGCGGCAAGATGCAGCGCCTAGAGACTATTTTTTTACATGATCCAGAAAAAAAAGTGCCATTTCGAATTATTCACGAAGGCAGCAAGCAGCGTTATTTAACGGGCAGCGATTTTGATACTGAGAGCTTTCAATTTGCAGGTGGGGCACTATGGATTGGTGATGAATTTGGCCCATTCCTGATTAAGGCTGATTTAAAAGGCAAGGTCTTGGCGGTGTTTGATACCTTGCTAGACGGCAAAGTGATTCGATCACCTGACCACCCAGCCATTACAACGCCCGCCGCACCAAGCGCAAACGTAGATTTTCAAGTTCGCCGCTCAAAAGGCTTTGAGGGCATGGCGGCATCTAAAGATGGCAGCAAACTCTACGCCTTGCTAGAAGGGGCAGTTTGGGATGTGGAGACCAAAGCCAATGAAAACCTGCAAGGCAAAGACTATTTACGCGTACTGGAGTTCGATGTAAAAAAGGAAGCGTGGACTGGACGACACTGGAAGTACATATTAGAAAACAACGCGAATGCGATTGGTGATTTCAATATGATCGACGATCAAACCGGCTTGATTATTGAGCGGGACAATGGCGAAGGTACGGCAGATAAGGCCTGCCCTGAAGGGAAAAAGCGTAGCGATTGCTTCCATGATCTGGCTAAATTCAAACGTGTTTACAAGGTGGCATTAAGCGAGGCCAATGTCGGTGGCCCGCTACGTAAAATTGCATATATCGATTTAATGAATATTGCCGATCCCGCCAAGCTTGCTCGCAAGCCGCTCAATAATGGCGTGTTTACCTTTCCTTTTTTCACCATTGAAAACGTTGATATCGTGGATGCTAAGCATATTGTGGTGGGTAATGATAATAACCTGCCATTTTCTAGTAGCCGCGAGCCCAACCAAGCCGATGATAATGAACTTATTTTGTTGGAGGTTGCTGATTTCTTAAATGCCATTTAACTTGCTGTATTGCAGCGCAAACAAGAGCGACCATTACTTTGCGTGTAAAATTTACAAATACATTCAGCAATGTAGACGACCCCACCCTGAAGGGGTATGGTTTAGCGTCATTATTTGATGGAGATCCTTGGTGGAAAGTTTTAGTTATCGAATTGCTATCGATCAATAGCTGCAAGGTAACTGCGGATCCCCATCTGCCGCTACCTTGCCGCTTGGCGGGTAACGGTGTCTATTTAGCCTTTCCATAGGCTTGTGTAGCGCCATTCCTATTCACTTGCATATCACCTCGCAACGGCTGCGTGGGCTAATTTTGGGCGACAATCCGCCATTTAATTTGCAAGTTAATCTATATTAATTTTTATTACTGATTTATCTAATAACAATAACAAGGAGAGTTAAATGCTCTTTATTCAAAGCTTTGATTTGATTTGGCTACTCAATTCTTTGGTTAGTTTAAGCACCGCATTTATTTTAGGCTCTATCATTGGCTATGAGCGCCAATATCGGCAACGCACTGCGGGGCTTAGAACTAATGCACTGGTTTCTTTGGCTGCGGCTATTTTTGTGGGGCTGGCTTATCGTGTACACGGGCCAGATGGTGCGGCGCGGGTGATCTCTTATGTGGTTTCTGGCGTGGGCTTTTTGGGCGCGGGCACCATTATGAAAGAGGGTTTGAATGTGCGCGGCCTAAATACTGCGGCCACACTCTGGGGGTCGGCCGCAGTGGGCGCGTGCTCTGGTGCCGGCTTAATTGCAGAAGCCTTGCTTGCGGCTATCTTTGTATTAGCGGCTAATACTTTATTACGCCCCGTAGTGAATGCAATTAATCGCTCACCGATTAATGATCAGAGCGGCGAGGTTAGCTATCAGGTTTGTATGATTGTAGATGGCGATCGGCAAAAGCACGCGCTTAATGTATTGGAATCGATGTTAACGCAAATTGAATACCCATTAGGTGATTTAAATGTAGAGCCGTTTGGGGATGATGATGTGGAAATCACCGCCACGTTGCTTTCTAGCAAGGTTGATTCTGGTAAGTTAGATACATTAATTATGCAAATCCAAAAGCGCCCTTATGTAAAACAGGCATTCTGGAATCTATCTGCTGCGGAATAATGCCTATAGCCCAATAGATAGCAGGCAAAAACAAACCCCATGCTAGATGGGGTTTGTTTTATGCATTTACTAATAATTACTTAGCAAGCGCTTCTTCACGCAAATGATTTTCTACATAAGCATTGCCGTAATAGCTATCTAACAGCAATTGTTTTAACTCTGAAATCAACGGGTAGCGTGGATTAGCGCCGGTGCATTGATCATCAAAGGCTTCTTCTGCCAACTGATCTACTTTAGATAAGAACAGCGCCTCAGGCACGCCCGCTTCTTTGATCGAAGCAGGAATCTGGATCGTTGTTTTTAGCTCTTCAATCCAAGCAATCAGATTCTGTACTTTTTGCTCGTCATTTTTTCCACCAAGGCCTAAATGCTCGGCAATATCAGCATAACGACAACGCGCTTGCGGTCTATCGTATTGGCTAAATGCAGTTTGCTTGGTTGGAATATCTGCCGAGTTAAAACGAATTACATTAGAAATTAGCAGGGCATTGGCTAAGCCGTGTGCCAGATGGAACTCAGCACCCAGTTTATGCGCC
Source organism: Iodobacter sp. (assembly GCF_025352645.1). Taxonomy (GTDB): domain Bacteria; phylum Pseudomonadota; class Gammaproteobacteria; order Burkholderiales; family Chitinibacteraceae; genus Iodobacter. The sequence goes on from NZ_JANXSO010000094.1 coordinate 34,867, forward strand.
ATGGAGTGACAAACCCCTAAGAATGCATTGGCAAAGGCAATCCCAGCAATAGTGGAAGCGTTGTGCACTAATTCGCGCGCTTTAGGATCTTTTGCACCATTTAAGTAAGACGATGGTAGGTTTTCTTTAAGTAACTTCAAGGCTTGCAAGGCTTGCGGATCAGAATACTCATTCGCAAGCACCGACACATACGCTTCTAAAGCGTGCGTTATCGCATCAATACCACCGAAGGCAGTCAAGCTTTTTGGCATGTTCATCACTAAATCAGCATCAATAATCGCCATATTTGGGGTGAGTTCGTAATCGGCAATTGGGTACTTCATGCCGGTTTTTTCATCAGTCACCACCGCAAACGGGGTTACTTCTGAACCCGTGCCCGATGTGGTTGGGATAGCTACCAGTTCAGCTTTAATGCCCATTTTTGGGAACTTATAAATACGCTTGGTGATATCCATAAAGCGCAGTGCTAAGTCTTCGAAATGGACTTCTGGATGCTCGTACATCACCCACATAATCTTGGCGGCATCCATTGGCGAGCCGCCACCTAACGCAATAATCACGTCAGGTTTAAACATATTTAAGGAATGCACACCTTTACGAACCACTTCTAGGGTTGGATCGGCTTCTACTTCGTGGAACACTTCGACTTCCATGCCCATTTGCTTCAGTACTTTGATGGTTTCATCGCAGTAGCCATTGGCAAACAAGTAAGGGCCGGTAACGATAGTTGCGCGTTTTTTGCTAGACAAATCAGCCAGTGCAAACGGCAAGCAACCGCGACGGAAGTAAATGTTTTTAGGAAGTTTGTGCCATAACATATTTTCGGCCCGTTTAGCGACAGTTTTGGTGTTGATCAGGTGTTTTGGCCCCACGTTTTCTGAGATAGAGTTACCACCCCATGAACCACAACCCAGCGTTAAAGACGGAGCCAATTTAAAGTTATAAAGGTCGCCAATCCCGCCTTGCGAAGCAGGGGAGTTGATTAGAATACGGGCGGTTTTCATTTTGTCGCCAAAATAAGCAATCCGCTCATGCTGCTGATCTTGATCGGTATATAGCGCCGAGGTGTGGCCAATTCCGCCGAGTGCAACTAAAGCTTCAGCCTTAGTCACCGCTTCATAAAAATCTTTAGCGCGGTACATGGCCAGTGTTGGGGATAGTTTTTCGTGGGCAAAAGCTTCTTCTTCGCCAGTCGAGGATACTTCAGCAATCAAAATCTTTGTGTAACTAGGCACTTTAATGCCCGCCATCTCAGCAATTTTGACGGCTGCTTGACCGACAACGCCAGCATTTAAATTGCCATCAATCAAGATCACCTTACGAACGGCTTCGGCTTCTTTTTTGCTTAAAATATGGCCGCCGCTTTGAGCAAAACGGGCTTTCATCGCTTCATAAATGCTGTCTACTACGATAACTGATTGCTCCGATGCGCAAACCACACCGTTATCAAAAGTTTTAGACATCAAAATAGACGCTACAGCACGTTTAATATCGGCAGTTTCATCAATCACAACCGGCGTATTACCTGCACCTACACCAATGGCAGGCTTGCCGGAAGAGTAGGCTGCACGAACCATGCCTGGGCCGCCGGTTGCCAGAATCAGATTGATATCTTTGTGCTTCATCAGTTGATTAGAAAGCTCAACGGTTGGCTGATCAATCCAGCCAATAATATCGCGCGGTGCGCCAGCCGCTACGGCGGCATCCAATACAATACGCGCCGCTTCACAGGTGGAATTTTTAGCGCGTGGATGCGGGCTAAATACAATACCGTTACGGGTTTTAAGTGCAATCAGCGCTTTAAAAATCGCGGTAGAAGTAGGGTTGGTCGTTGGCACAATCCCGCAGATAATCCCAATAGGCTCTGCAATGGTGATAATTCCGTAGGCGTCATCTTGCGTTAAAATGCCGCAGGTTTTTTCGTCTTTGTACGCGTTGTAAATATATTCAGAGGCAAAGTGGTTTTTAATTACTTTATCTTCAAGTACGCCCATGCCTGTTTCTGCAACCGCCAGCTTGGCCAGTGGCAAACGCGCATCTGCCGCCGCCAGCGCCGCAGCGCGAAAAATCTTATCGACTTGTTCTTGTGAATAAGTGGCAAAAAGCTGCTGCGCTTTTTTGACTCGCACCATCAGTGCATCAAGTTCTTGAATGTTAGAAACGGTCATTTTCTGATCTCCGGAAGTATTATAAGTAAGGCACAAGGTGTTGCTTAAATAGGGCTAGCCCTGAAAACTACTGGCTGGTTACATAAAACGGAATACACACAGGATATACCTTGTTAGCTGGCGTTACTTGATATAGATCAATGTGGATTTGATTGTTATATATTACTTCGCATAATGTATATTATGTCAAGTTGAATGCGTCAGTGCGCTGCAGGAAGTGTTGGCGCTCGTACGCATAATTATTGTTCGCTTTCTTCGCGCTGCTTTTAAAGTTTGATCAAGTTGGCGTGCTGTTTGGTGTTCCGCCCTTAATTATAGAGTCGATTTGGTCTACTACGTTCGTCGGCCCATAGAGATATGCGGATGAAATAATTTGACAGCTAGTTGTCGAATTGGGAAACCAGTTGTCATTAAATTTGATAAGCAATGCCCACACTAGGAGTAGCTACCTTGTCATCTATTTGTAGAGTCGAAGCGGACGTTCTCAGTGACATCATGATCAACATATTTCGAGTTAACGCCCGTCTACTAGAAAAAGGAGGTCCCACTCCAACTTACCAGCGCACGCTGGCAGGTATTGGGCGCTGTTGCGCTTGCAGGCAAACCGTTGACTACGCCACAGATTGCCGAGTCGATGGATATTTCGCGGCAAGGCGCTCAAAAGCAATTAAATCGAATGTTTCATAATGTTTCAGCTTAAGCCTCTCGACCCAAGCCTTGGCTCTGATGCAAATCTATGCCCCAAACAATGGCAATTTCTTTAATTAATGCGACTAGGGACTAAAATGCCTTTGGCGATATTTGCTCACATACAAGGCTTTCCGCAGATTTTCCGCTATGTATATCCGGTGTTTGCTGGGTAAATTGAATTAATAAATTAGCGCCGATGCCCCGCAATGCCTTTGTTCTATTGGCTTTTTTACTTGTCAATTGCTTGCAGGGGTAAAAGCCACAAATTCATAACGTGACAGAAACACCATCCAGTCACTAAAATGGCGTCCGCCTTAAATGATCACAAAGCAATATGCGTCAGATCGAAGATACAAAAACAGCTGAACTACCTGGAATGCCGGCCGCAAAACGGCGCGGACGACCGCCTTTGGGCGAGCGGGCCATGACGGCTGCTGAGCGCCAAAGGGCCAGTAGAAAAGCCCGCTTTCAAGCGGGTTTAAAAAACATGAGTTTAACTACACCAGTGCAATTTAATGCCATGGTGGATATTGCAACGCGTGAAAAATTAAAGCGTGTTGCTGCCGAGCGAGGCCTCACCATGGGCCAGCTTTTAGATCATTTAATTGAGCAGCTTTAGTTTCTGCGAGTGCCATACATCATGGCTGGCGCTGATGAAATCACTAACACCAACAAAAGCCCCAATAAAATGCACGTGATGTCTGCGTAATTTATTTGCAATACGGCATCCGCTCGTGCGCTTCATCGGGTGCGCATTTTCAATCCCCCGTAAATTCAAATAATAAACAAACCACTCCCTATGCCACTTCTGGCTTTAAGCGATTCTCTCGCCTTGGTTTTTTATTTCACTAAAACATATTTCACTAAAACAATACACCCACAAAAATGCCAATGGCTTGGTAGGCCCACTGTTTCGCTGAAAAAATTCGATTGATTGCGGGGCCGTAGCCTTTTTGTAAAAAAGCGCATAAATCATTAAATATTTGTGACAACGTACACATCCAAATGCAACTCAGTTACAATTCAAGCGAATACTCCTCGAAAGGATTGAACGTGATTCACCGCCTACTCTCATTTGTACTGGCTGCAGCAATGTGCGGCCCCCTGCTTGCAGCTGATGTAAAGCCGATTAAATGGAGCGATCTCCAGCCCGACTCAAGCGCTTTACGCTCGGCCGTAGGTAATTTAAATCAAGAACAAAAAGCGCGGTTAATGCGTGCATTTCAGCAGCGTCAGCAAAAGGCAATTGTAGCCGCGGGAAAACTAAAACCTGCCGATTTAAGCATTGATATCAACACCTTGCTAAAAGAAGACTTTAGTGATTTAGAGCCTTTGGTGGCAAAAATTGAAGCCTTTGAGAAAAAGCGCACCACCGAAGCGCAAATAGGGTTGGATAAGCAAACAGTACAGTTAGATGGTTATTTGTTGCCGCTGAAACAGGCCAACAAAAAAGTGACCGAGTTTATTCTAGTGCCGGTCATTGGCGCTTGCATTCACGTGCCTGCCCCGCCGGCCAATCAAATGGTGGTGGTGCAATATCCTAAAGGTTTTCCTGCGGGGAATTTATTTGCACCGATCACGGTAACGGGCAAATTATTGGTGAAGTCTAGCAAATCCGATTTGGCGTTGGCCGATGGCAGTAGCAAGGTGGAAGTAGGCTATGCCATGACGGCGAATGAAGTTCGTGAATATCAAGCCAGTAAATAAGTGCTGACTATTTGTTTTTGATTTTTCTTTAAACAGCTTAAGGATTTTTACAATGAACAAACTATTAATTGCCGCCCTATTATCATTGGGATTAAGCAATGTCGCCGCAGCCCATGGCGCACATGTACACGGTGTGGCCGAAATAGATATAGCCATCGAAGGTAAACAACTGTTGATTACCTTAGAAAGCCCAGCAGACAACTTACTTGGATTTGAACACGCACCTAAAACTGCTGCGGAAAAAGCCACTTTTAAAAAAGTAAGTGAGCAATTGCAAAATACAGCCGCATTGTTTGTTCCTGATGCCGCAGCCCAGTGTAAGGCGGCCACTCCCGTAGTTAAAATGCCTGATTTTGGCAAGGGTGGCCATAGCGATATCGATGCAGAATACCGCTTTGAATGTGCCACCCCCCCCAATAATATTAGCCTTACGCTATGGAAAAACTTTGCTGGCTTTAAAACCATCAATGCCAACCTCGCTACAGCCCAAGGCCAAAAGCAGCTTAAATTAAAAGCTGGGCAAGTATTAAATCTGAAATAATAGTTTGCTGTGGTATTGGCATTAAATACGCAATATAAATTATTGGGTTAATTCTTAAGCCACAGAGTTTCACAGAGGAAACAATGCTTTGAGCTTTTCTCTGTGTACTCTGTGCTCTTAGTGCCTCTGTGGCTCAATGTTTAGCGCTACTTCATTAAGGCTCTATGTGGCTTTTTTAGCGCACATGGCATGAAACCCACCGTTTTTTGCTTTTACGCTTTAACACTGGCGGTACTTCACCCGCTCTACACCCACCACTTCTGATTCACCGCAATTCATCTATAGCCTTGGCCAATGGCTGGGGGATAAACCGGAAAAGCCATCTTGCTGATCGACATCAACGCCTTACAATTTACTTGGCCGGGCAATCCGCGCCCTACTCTTAATATCCCCTCATTTAGCCTTGCCAAGGGCGAGCGATTATTTTTGCATGGGCCAAGTGGCAGCGGCAAAAGCACTCTACTTTCTTTATTAACCGGTATTCACCTACCACAAAGCGGCAGTATTCGTATTTTGGGGCAAGATTTAGCCCAGCTTTCTGGCCCTAAACGTGATCGCTTTCGCGCCGATCATTTAGGCTATGTATTTCAGCAATTTAACTTACTGAGCTATTTATCCGTGCTCGACAATGTTTTGCTGCCATGTAAGTTTTCCCAATTACGTACTCAGCGTGCGGCCAATCCAAAAGCGCAGGCCTTGCATCTATTAGAGCGCCTTGATCTGCACCGCCATTTGCATCAACCAGTGAATGCCCTATCGGTTGGCCAGCAGCAACGTGTGGCTTTAGCCCGCGCATTAATTGGCGCGCCAGAGGTTTTAATTGCCGACGAGCCAACTTCCGCTCTAGATGCCGAGCGGCGCGAGGCGTTTATCAAGCTGCTATTTGAATGCGCGGCCGAGCATGAAACCGCCATTTTATTAGTCAGCCACGATCCACAACTGGCGGCTCAGTTTGATCGCAGTGTGAGCTTGCCGACGCTAAACCACGCCGCCATGGAGGCAGACGATGTTTAAAATCGCCTTTAAAAGCTTGCAAAACCGCCGACTGACTGTCGCATTGTCGGTTCTTACCGTTGCCTTATCTGTGCTGCTACTTATTGGCGTTGAAAGGCTGCGTACCGAGGCCAGAAATAGCTTCTCTAATACCGTAAGCGGCACAGATTTAATCGTCGGAGCGCGAACAGGCTCGGTACAACTCTTGCTTTACAGCGTTTTTCGCGTGGGTAATGCCACCAATAATATCGGCTGGGATAGCTATCAAAAGCTAGCAAAAGACGAGCGCGTGGAGTGGACAATCCCTGTGTCTTTGGGCGATAGCCACAAAGGCTTCCCAGTCTTAGGTACCAGCACCGATTACTTTAAGCACTTAAAGTTTGGCGAAGATCAGCATCTGCAACTGGCGCAGGGCAAGATATTTGCCCGCACTCATGACACGGTGCTCGGTGCCAATGTCGCTAAAAAATCTGGCTATGCATTAGGCAGTAAGATTGTACTGACCCACGGCAGTGGCGAAGGCGCGATGAGCGAGCACGCAGACCAGCCCTTTACCATTACCGGTATTTTAGCCCCGACCGGCACACCGGTAGACGATACCGTGCATGTCTCGCTTGATGGTTTAACCGCCATTCATGAAGGCTGGGAATCCGGCAGTGCATCGCTACTTTCTACCAGCGGCGTACTGGCGGCCGATGAAAACCGTGCCGTGCCGCCACCCGCCACCATTACTGCTTTTTACGTCGGCTTAAAATCGCGCACCTCGCTATTTAGCTACCAGCGGGCGGTAAACCAGTATCACGATGAAACGCTGATGGCAATCATGCCTGGCGTAGCCTTATCTGAGCTCTGGCAGTTAATGAAAATCGCCGAGCAGGCGCTATTGGTGGTGTCTGGCTTTGTGATGATTATTGGTCTATTGGGTATGCTAACTGCACTTTTAACGGGGCTAAACGAGCGCCGCCGTGAGATGGCGATCTTGCGCTCGGTTGGCGCAAGGGCATGGCAGATTTTTGTGCTGGTGATGGGCGAAACATTGCTACTGGTCAGCGTGGGGATTGCCGCTGGGGTGGGCTTGCTCTATCTGATTATCCTCGCCTGCCGCCCAGTGCTACGCGAATTTTACGGCATGAGTATCGCCATTAATCCGCCGACTTCTGCTGAGCTACTGATGCTGCTCGCCACTTTAATCGCCGGAGCCTTAATCGGCGCAATTCCCGCTTGGCGCGCCTATCGGATGTCGCTGAGTGATGGTTTAAGTCAGCAAAGTTAAAAGGGATGGCGGCTAGACGTAAGCCGCCCCACTACCATATAAAGAGCATGGCATGAGCATCTCAGCAGAACTTATCACCAGAACTATTCTTACCGGCTTTGGTGCAACCCTGCTCATGGATTTGTGGGCACTATTATTAAAACGTTTCTTTAATATTCAATCGCTTAACTGGGCGATGGCGGGTCGCTGGATTGGCCATATGCCAAGGCGTTTCAGGCATGCCAGCATTGCCAAAGCCGCGCCAATCAAGGGCGAATTGCAGTTGGGCTGGATAGCTCATTACGCGACGGGGGTCTTTTTTGCAGCCTTGCTAACGGCCATTGCGGGGCCAGAGTGGCTGACGCAGCCAGCGTTTTTGACCACCACCCTCTTTGGAATCGCAACCGTAGCCTTTCCATTCTTTATAATGCAGCCCAGCATGGGCGCGGGCATTGCCGCATCAAAAACACCCAAGCCCCAGCAAGCCCGCCTGCGCAGCCTGATGACGCATGCAGTTTTTGGGATGGGCTTGTATGGCTCAGCCCTGTGTCTGACTTTGGCGGTTTAAGTATTGAGCTGGCAAAGGGCCCACACATGTTCCCTTAACCAGCGGTGTACTGGATCGGCGTGGTGGCGGGTGTGCCAGCTTTGGCTAACCTCCACACGATCCATTGCAATTGGCAACTCAAAGCTATATAGACGATGCTGCGGCATGGCCCAGCGCACAAAAGGCTCGGGCATCGCGGTAATAAAATCCGAGCTTGCCGCCATCATCAGGGCCGCCTGAAAGCCGGGGGCGACCATCGCCACTCGACGCTGTAAACCCAGCGCTTTGAGCGCCGCATCCATCCGGCCAGCCTCTTGCACACGCCGTGATGCCACATCTACACCACTAAGCTCCTGCCCTCTTCTTGATGCAGTATCTATACCGCCAAGCTCCTGCTCCCTTCTTGATGTTGAGATATGTGGCCACGCCACAAAATCCTCCGCGCTCACCGCTGTGCCCGCCAGAGGATGGCCCGCCCTCACTACGCCAACAAAAGACGCGCTAAATAGCGGCTGGCTGTAAACCTCCAGCTCTGTTGGGCCTGCCATGCTCACCACGCCCAAATCCAGATCGACACTGCCATTGCGTAAGGCTTCGATGTTTTTATCAGCGCGAGAAACAAAATGTAAGGCGATATTAGGCGCTTCGGCCAACAGAGCTGCTACTAGTCGGCTTGCCCACGCGCCAAGAAAACCATCATTAGCGCGCACAGTAAACGTGCGTTGCAGGTTAGTAAAATCCACCTCTTGCGGCGTAAACACACCACGCACTTCCTCAATGGCCGCCCTTACCCGTGCCCCCAAAGCCAGCGCCCTTGGCGTTGGCACCAAGCCGCGCCCAGCGGGGACAAACAACGGATCACCAATGGCTTCACGCAAACGCGTTAAGCGGCGGCTCATCGCAGGTGGGCTAAGATGCAATGCCCTTGCCGCGCCTACCACACTGCCTTCACGCAGCAGCGCATCCAGATCTAACAGCAAATTGAAATCAAGGTGCTTCACTAAATAGTCCTTAATTAAGGAGGATTACCCAACAACAATCCCCATTAGCAAGCCAAAGAGAATCAGCGCCACTAAAGCCGTTAAAGCTCAAGTGGAACAACCTAAATGCCATAATTTAGCAATTAAATCCCCCCTAATGGAGTGCAAAATAAAAGGGGGCGTGTTTTGAATTACACCCAGCCCAGCCCAGCCCAGCCCAGCCAGCGTAGCGGTAGCTGCATGTCTAAGTCGTGATACCAAGCGTAGGCGCACCAACCGCCGATGGCGGTATAGATGGCGGGGATAAGGTTATAAGCCCCACCCAGCTTAGCAGTGATTTAACTTCTGACTCGCCACTGGCCACGCGTAACGCCTTAGGGAAACGTGGCTCATAGCTCAGCATCAGCGACGTAATGCCCACCCACGCCCCAAACCACAAATAAGGGCGATAAAACAAGCCGCAGCCCCAGTGCGTGTTTTCCAGTTAAGCGGTTTCCAGCGCCTCACTCGGCATAAGTGCTATACCTTACAAGATCTGTTTGTGTTCATAATAACATTATCCAACCATTGCAATGGTAGATCAGAAAGCACAAAGCTTCGTGTAATATAGGAAACCTCCTGTAAGCCCTTGGTTTATTTATGCCCTTTGATCTACTTGCCTCATTCGCCGCTGCTTTTAATCAAGATCAGCGCCTTATCTCTCTGCAACTAGGCGATGGTGCAGCTTGGGGTGAGCAGCTCTTACCCCAGCGCGTAACAGGTCGTGAGGGGATCAACCAAGCTTATCGCTATCAAATCGATTGCTTATCGCCCGATGGTGCTTTAGAGCTCAAATCGCTGCTAGGCTTGCCGATCGTCTTGTCTATTGCAAATGCCAATGGCGATGCAATTGAGCGTTGCGGGGTGGTGAGCCAGGCGCAGCTTTTAGGTTCTGATGGGGGCTTCGCTAAGTATTCCCTTACCGTAGAGCCGCCTTTTGCGCTGCTTAGATACCGCCGTACTTCACGGGTGTTCCAAGACTTATCTATTCCGGATCTGATTAAACAGGTACTGGCTGAGCATCAAGCCAAGAATCCTGTGTTTGCCTCAGTACAAACGCTGGATTTCAAATTGTCCGGCGAATACCCGCCGCGCTCTTATTGCCTGCAATACCGCGAAGATGATTTTGCGTTTTTATGCAGATTAATGAAAGAAAGTGGTTTGGCTTGGCGCTTTGAGCATTTAGCCGGAGACACGCCTCAAGTTCAGTTGGTGCTGTTTGATGATGCTTTTGCTCTGCCCGAAGCAATAGAAACGGCGGTTAGATTCCATCGTCCAGATGCAACAGAAGAAAGCGATTCACTCACCGCTTGGAATACCCAGCGGCAAGTTGGTAGCAGCTCGGTGGCTTTGGCGAGCTTCGATTACAAAGCGAGTAATACCAGCCACAGTTCAAGCGATAGCGCGATCGACCAAGGAGATGGCGGGCAACAAATCCAAGCCAGCCTAGAATATTACGACCCGCAAACGCATTACTACGCCAGCGATTTAGACCAGCTCAGCAACGATGCAAAGCTGCGTCAGGACGCTTTAGATGGGCAAAAGAAATCGTTT
>NZ_JANXSO010000136.1 GCF_025352645.1 Iodobacter sp.
GGCGGGTGCAACCCGCGGTTTTTTCAGCATTACTCGCGGGTTGCACCCGCCCTACGATATTTATGATGAATTTGAGCAAGAGGCATAATCAGGAAAAAGAAATAAAAGGGGAGAGTTAAGAAACACGCTAAGCACAATAACCTTTTAGGCCTGCTATTTCAAGATGGCGCGACAAAAAAACCAACTCTATTCCCTCCTGATTTTTTTGCTTGATACATGGCTAAATCTGCATCTTTAATTAAATCAACTAATTCTTCAGCATGCTGTGGATAAATAGCAATACCAATGCAAGATGAGATATCGAGCTGATTATTACCTGCAATAAAAGGCTTATTTATAGCGATGCGAATTTTTTCTGCAACTGAATAGGCGTCATTATGGTTATTTATTTTAGGTAAAAGTACAATAAACTCATCGCCTCCAACTCGGCCTACACTATCTGAATCTCTTAGGCAGGCTAACATTCTGGCCGCCACTTCTTGCAAAATAACGTCGCCTACGGCATGTCCATATTTATCGTTAATAGGTTTAAATTTATCTAAATCAATAAACATCAAAGCTAATTGACTATGGTTACGTTTAGCAACCAACAACCACTGATTAATTCGCTCAAATAACAAAGATCGATTGGGCAAACCAGTAAGCATATCGTAATGCGCAGCGTGGGCAAGCTGAAGATGAATCTGCTTACGCTCATTAATATCCTGCAATACCGCAACATAGTGAGTAATTTGGCCGTCGCTATTTTTTACAGGCCCAATATGCGCCTCTTCACAATAAACCTCACCGGTTTTACGGCGAATATTTAATTCCCCACTCCATAATTCCCCCTGCTGTAATTTATCCCACATCTCCTTATAGATCCCATCATCCAGCATATCGGCCTGCAATATCCTACTGGATTGACCTAGCACTTCATTCGAAGAATAAGCCGTTTCTTGGGTAAACTTAGGATTTACATATTGAATTGTATTATCTGGCCCAGTAATTAATACGGCCATTGGGCTTTGCTCAATTGCAGTTGAAAATACTTTTAAACGTTGTTCAGTCTGTTTTACTTCAGCAAGGCTCAGCGCCAAACGATGATTAAGCCGATAAATATGTAATGCAATGGCGCCAACAGTGCCTAGCAGGGCTAATACCGTGGCGAGAGTGGTATATAGCCAAGTTAAATCATCCTTAGGATTGGGATCATATAAAAACCCATTCAAGGAGAAATTAGTGGGCAACATGCCAATTTCAGCATAGGTGTCTGCAATATGCCGCCAACGGCTAGCATTCATATAGCCAATGGTGATTAAATCACTCCGCATTAATGCAATCATTTGCGTTAATTCATATTGATAATGCTCTTTTAAACGGTGCTGTGGGTATTTGCTCAATAGAAGCTGAATTGTTTCATCAGGATGGCTCATGGCATGCTCCCAGCCACGTAAGCTAGCCGCTCTAAATGCTTTTACCCGCTCTGGATGCTGCTGAATTTCTGCTTCAGAAGTAAATAAATTATCACCATAAAAATCAATCCCAGCAGAGCGAGGGCTATAAATTTGATAATGAAAGCCCACTTGGTCTAATAAAAATGGCTCATTCGTCATATAAGCAGATATTGCATCCACTTTGCCTGCAAGCAGTTCATCAATTTTAAAGCTCTGCTGAACACGCTGCAGGTGATCCAAGGCAATGCCTTCACGCTTTAGGTAGGCAAAAATTTCTGCGGAAAGCGGATCAGCCATGATGCGTTTATTACTTAGATCTTGGATACTTTGCATCTCACTGTGGCGCGGGGTAATCAGCACATAAGAGGAGTGCTGAAAAATAACCGCCAAAACAACCACAGGCTTACCAGTTTTTCTTGCTAGCAACAAGCTACTGGTACCAACTCCAAAGTTTGCCTTACCCGCCAACACCTCATCCAGCACATTAGTATTGGCCTCGGCTTCTTTAATCTGGACATCTAACCCTGCTTGCTGATAATAACCCTGCTCTTTAGCAACGTAATAGCCCGCAAACTGAAAAGCATGTTTCCACTTTAATTGCAGCGTCACTTGTTCTACTGCCATTGCATCATGCAAGCACGTAGCAAAAAATAACAAGGTAAGTAGCAAATTTCTCATAAGATTTTTATAAATAAAGCTTCCTAATTATGTCTCTTACTCAAACTCATCATCAGTATTGTAGGGCGGGTGAAATCTTTGATCGATGCTAAAAAAACGCGGGTTGCACCCGCCCTACGATGTTTCAACGCTTGCAATAGATAGATCTAGATCGCTTAGGGTTTAACGATCAACAGTGCCCTTAAGTTGATAGGATTGAGTTTCTCCCCCAAAAAGCAAAGCACGATTCTAAAAAATCCATTTACATAGGCGTTATTAAACAAGAGACATAATCAGATAAAGTTTTCCATATTTTGTCAAAATAAATAAGTATTACCAGCTAAACCATAGCTGGAATCTAGGTATTTTTCTGTAGCTTGCTTAAATTTAATAAAGGACTAATCGGGATAAACCACAAATGAAGCTTAGAAATGAGAGGAAATACGCAACTAAAAACGAAAAAAAGCCCGTAATTACGGGCTAAATGAAAAGAAAAATTGCAGAAAAAAATATTAGATAAGCAGCTACACCAGCGACTAAAGGCCTGTACCTGCCTCGCTCACTAAGCGCATCCCATCAAAGCCCACCACCACGCCCTCTGGTAATTCTTGCGAAAGCGCATGGTATTCAAGCTCGTGCGTCATATGGATCATCACGGTTTGCTTGGCCCCTATTTGCTTGGCCGCTGCAATGGCTTGATCCACGGAAAAATGCGTAGGGTGTGGCACGCGGCGTAGGCAATCGAGTAGCACAATATCTAAGCCCTGAAGCTTAGCGAGGCTCTCTGCGGGGATTTCTGATACATCAGTTAAATAGGCTACTTTGCCTATGCGGTAGCCCAAAATAGGCCATTTTCCATGCATAAGTGGAATAGGCTCGATAGCAATCCCAGCGAACTCAAAGGTGCTATCACTAACGGAATGTAGCGTTAAGACCGGTTTATCCCAAAAATTATTTGGCGGAAACAGCGTGTAAGGAAAACGCTGACGAATATGATCGAGCATAAACTCGTTGCCAAACACAGGAATAGGCGCTTTTTGCAGCCAGCAAAAAGCGCGTAAATCGTCGATACCATTGAGATGATCGGCGTGTGGATGGGTATAAAGCACCGCATCCACGTGCAATAATTGCTCACGCAGGGCTTGATAGCGCAGATCGGGGCCAGTATCTATAAGGAATGTTTTACCCCCAACCCGTAGTACCGATGATGCGCGGCTACGGCTATTTTTAGGATCGCTAGAGGTGCAGGTTGGGCAAGAGCAGCCGAGCGCTGGTGAACCACCGCTGGAACCCACACCCAAAATGAGCACCTCTACTTTCATTTTTGCGCCCTTGCAAATAGCTTAAAGAAGTTAGCAGTCGTGGCATCTGCAATTTGATTAACGCTAATTCCACGTAAATCTGCAATCGATTCACCCACGTGCCGCACCCAAGCGGGTTGGTTCTGTTTACCACGGTATGGCACCGGCGCTAAATAAGGCGAATCCGTTTCGATTAGCAACCTATCCAGCGGCACAAGCCGAGCAACTGCTTGCAGCTCAACGGCCTTTTTGAAGGTAACAATGCCCGAGATCGAGATATAAAACCCCAGCTCCATCGCTGCCTGCGCCACTTCCCAAGTCTCGGTAAAGCAATGTAATACCCCGCCAACCTCATCCGCGCCCTCTTCTTTTAAGATGCGAATCGTGTCTGCGGCAGATGAACGAGTATGGATAATCAACGGCAAGCCTACCTGCTTGGCGGCGCGGATATGTACTCTAAAGCGCTCTCTTTGCCATTCCAAATCGCCTTGCAAGCGATAGTAATCAAGCCCCGTTTCGCCAATAGCAACCACTCTAGGGTGCTTGGCTAGCTCTACCAACTGCTCTACGCTTGGCTCTGGTGTATCTTCGTAATCAGGATGCACACCCACCGAAGCAAAGATATTGGCGTGCGCTTCCGCCAAGGCCAACACCGAGGGCAGCTCAGGCAAATTCACCGCCACGCAAAGCGCGTGCGTCACTTTGTTCTCTGCCATATTGGCAAGCAGCGGTTCGATATTGGCAGCAAGATCGGGGAAATTAATATGGCAGTGCGAATCAATAAACATAGGGCTTCAAAGAGGCAAATTAAGGAAAACAACAAGGGGCTTCGAAAAACCTGTATTTCTAAATAAGACAAGGCGCGTGTTAAAAAAATCGACGTTGCATATGTTTGATATGTAAGAAGATTTTTTAATACGCAACGCCGTATTATGGCAAAAGATGGTTTTTTCGAGATTCCCTACATGGTGTGCGTGGTGCGGGCCGATTGCAAATAGCCGCCCAACAAGCCTTCAATCTTGGTTTTAGCTTGATTGCCCGCTTCATTCGCCGAGAATTTAACCCCAATTCCCTGCTGATGATTATTATTGGCACCCTGCGGGGTAATCCACACCACATTACCCGAAACGGCAATTTTGGCGGGATCATCCAACAGCGAAAGCAACATAAACACTTCATCGCCCAATACATATGCTTTATTGGTTGGAATAAAGATTCCACCGCCTTTTAAAAAAGGCATATACGAAGCATACAGAGCAGCTTTTTCTTTAATATTTAGCGACAATACGCCAGGCCGCGATACCGGAGCCTTAATGGGTTCACTCATTTTTTCCCCTTACTACTACGCAGTGCATCTAGGTAAGCAAAAAGCAAAGACTCAAATACTAATCGCTGATTTAAAGGGTGGTGCGCTAGGCGCATCGCCTCATTAAGACGATCGGTATAATGAAAAAAGGCGGGGGATTGCGCTGCTAAGCGCTGTAAATCGCTCTCCCAATCTGGATAATAGCGAAGTTTGCCCGTCATCTTAATATTGATTAAATCATGGACCCATTTTTGTAACCAGCCCACTACCAGCGACATCTCTAGTTTAGCCTTTTCTAGCTCGCTAGCCACAGCCAGCACATCTAAAACCGCAGGATTGGCAATATGCGCCAAAAATGCTTTGCGATTAGGCAGCCATTCGGCACTCGCATCGTCCAGCGCCGCCAAGGGCGCGCCGCCCGTATGCGCCAAATGCAGTACAGGATTGACCACCTGCTGCTGCGCCAACCATGCCGCCGCCGTTGCATGATCGGGCGTTGCCATTGGAAACACGCGGCAGCGGCTACGGATCGTCGGCAATAAACGCCGCCAGTGATTTGATACCAGAATAAACATCGCCCCTGATGGCGGTTCTTCTAGTGTTTTTAAAAAAGCATTTGCCGCAGCCACATTCAGCGTTTCAGCCGGATAAACCACGGTGACGCGAATGCCTTTGCGATGTGCGGTTAAATTAACAAAATCGGCCAAATCTCGGATGTCATCCACCCCAATCACCTGCGATTTACGCTTAGGCTTAGCGTCTTCGCTCGCATCACCCTCATTGTCTTCAGGCGAAAGCACGCGGTAATCGGGATGATTACCTGCCATATACCAGCGGCAACCATCACACATACCACAAGGTGCCGTGGTTTTTGCCTCGTCTTCGCAAAGTAGAAACTGGGCTAAGTATTCTGCAAAACGCCTTTTCCCAATGCCTTCCTCACCGGTAATCAGCATGGCATGCGGCAGTCTATCCATCTCGCGCATCAATTGCGACCAAGCTGCGGCTTGCCAAGGGTAAAGTGTTTTCATCTAGGTGCTCTTAAAGGATGGCGCTTAATATCTCAGCTAATTCTTGCTGAATTTCTTCCAAAGAGCGATTAGCATTGATCACGCGAATGCGCTGCGGCTCACTGGTGGCTCTTTCTAAATAAGCGGCCCGCACTCTGGCATGAAAATCAGCAGCTTCACGCTCAAACCGATCCAAAGTACGCCCACCCGCCATTCGCTCTTGGCTGACCGACAAGGGTACATCAAAAATCAGGGTTAAATCGGGTTGAATCTTATTGGGAGCCACACCTTGCACCCATTCTTCGAGCACAATAAATTTCTCGCGCGGTAAACCTCGTCCACCGCCTTGGTAAGCGTAGCTAGCATCACTAAAGCGATCACATAGCACCCACTCACCCCGCGCCAATGCAGGCTTAATCACTTGCTCTAGATGCTCTCGGCGGCCTGCAAACATCAGTAAGGTTTCAGTTTCCAGATGCATAGGCTCGCTGAGCAGCAAATCTCGTAGCTTTTCGCCCAAAGCCGTACCACCTGGCTCGCGTGTTTGCACAAAAGCCACACCCTGCTGCTTTAGCCACTGTGCAATCCAGGCCAGTTGCGTGCTTTTTCCCGCGCCATCAATGCCTTCTACCGAGAGAAAACGCCCCAAAGCTGCCATATTGATTAAATTCCTAGAAAGAGATTCCCCTCAGAATTTTACACGGGGATGGTTGGAATGGTGCGGACGAAAAAAAACCTGCCACATGGGCAGGTTTTTTAAATTGGCGATCCCACGGGGAATCGAACCCCGGCCGCCGCCGTGAAAGGGCAGTGTTCTAACCGCTAAACTATGGGATCATACTTTTAAGCTAACTCTTATAAACTGAGTAGCATTTAAAACTGATTGGTGCGGCTGAAGAGATTCGAACTCCTGACCCTCTGGTTCGTAGCCAGATACTCTATCCAACTGAGCTACAGCCGCACGATAAAACTAAGATTAGATGGCGATCCCACGGGGATTCGAACCCCGGTCGCCGCCGTGAAAGGGCAGTGTCCTAGGCCTCTAGACGATGGGATCAATCTAAAACTCTACTCAACAAGTTATAGTTTTAAATCAAAACTACAACTCATTTAATTCTGGTGGAGGTAAGCGGAATCGAACCGCTGACCTCTTGCATGCCATGCAAGCGCTCTACCAACTGAGCTATACCCCCCGAAAGAGATGCGAATATTACAGAGCAAATTTAAGCCTGTAAACCCCCCTTTCGAAAATAAATTAAATATTTCTTACCAAGGCTTCCACCAGTCAGAATCAGTGAATAAGCTGTTCTCATCCAATACCGTGGTTTCTGGGTAATTTTTGAACAATACTTTTTTTACATCATCACGCAAAGGGATCAAACCTAGTTTGTCGTAAGACAAAGCCATAATGCCTAAAGCAGGCTCAACTTGCTTGGTGCTTGAATACGTTTCTAGTAAATATTTACCACGATTAGCTGCCGCTAAGAATGCCCCACGGTTGTAGTAATACTTAGCTACGTGTAATTCTAAGTTAGCCAATGCGCCAACTAAGTAGCCCATACGCACCGTAGCATCGGCAGCGTATTTGCTTTCTGGGTAGCGCGTAACCAACTGGCGAAAGGTATCGTAGGATTCGCGAGCGGCTTTAGGATCGCGCTCAGACATATCCTGCTTTACCACGCTAGATAAAAAGCCTTGTGCCTCATTAAAGTTGACCAAACCCTTTAAATAGTAGGCGTAATCAATATTTGGGTGGGCTGGATATTGCTTAATAAAGCGATCGATTGCGGCAAAAGCCAGCAAAGGTTCTTGGTTTTTGTAGTGGTTATAAGCCGTCTCGATTTGTGCTTGCTGTGCATGCCGCCCGTAAGGGAAACGCGCTTCTAGCTTTTCGAACAGCTTATTGGATCGATCATAACTGCGGCTTTCTTGCTCTGATTTTGCCTCAGCAAAAATCTTCTCCGCAGTCCAGCCACGGGTTTCATCCTGCTCTTCTGGAGTGGATGCGCAGCCCGCCAATAATCCGGCAAATACTGCAGAGACGATGAATCGCGGTAGAATCTTATTCATGATGCATTCCGAAAACGAATTAAACGATTATAACGACTTCGAGCAGGCGCGTGTCCTGACCGTGCCATCCGATTTGGCAGGGGAGCGCTTGGACGCTGCTTTAGCCAAGATGCTGCCCGAGTTTTCCCGTAACCGACTCTCCACATGGATTAAAGACGGCTTAGTCTTTCTTAACGGCAATCCAGCCGTCCCCAAAACAAAACTATGGGGCAGTGAAACGATTAGTGTCTTACCCCAACCCGAACCAGACGAAAGTGCTTTTCAGCCTGAAGATATCGAGCTGGATATTATTTACGAAGATGCTACCTTACTTGTACTGAATAAAGCACCAGGCTTAGTTGTACATCCAGGCACAGGCAACTGGACTGGCACTGTACTGAATGGCTTACTTTATCGCTACCCAGAGCTTAAAACTATTCCCCGCGCTGGCATCGTACACCGACTGGACAAGGATACCAGTGGGCTCATGGTGATTGCACGCAACTTAAAGGCACAAAACAGCTTGGTGCAACAATTACAAGCTCGCACAGTTAAGCGTCATTACACCGCTGTTGCCCAAGGTTTATTTGGCGCAGATGGTAAAGTAGATGCCCCAATTGGCCGCCATCCTAAAGAAAGAATTAAGATGGCCGTAGTGCATTCGGGTAAGCATGCCGTTACGCATTACAAGGTGCATGAGCGCTTTACCGCACATACTTTGATTGAATGCCAGCTAGAAACCGGCCGCACGCATCAAATTCGAGTGCATATGGCGCATTTAAACCATCCACTCGCTGCAGATCCAATCTACGGCGGCAAGCCAAGAATACACTCACCTGAAGTCAGTATTGCGCTGAGTGAATTTGCACGTCAGGCGCTACATGCCAGAAAACTGTCTCTGATTCACCCAGAAACAGGCAAAACCATGACTTGGAAAGCCGCTCTTCCTGAAGATATGGAAATGCTAATCAATGTCTTGCGCTTAGATGCCGGCATGTTAGAAGAGGATTGGGAAGACGATTGGGATGTTGACGATAGTGACTGCGAAGTCATGTATGTCCGTGAATAAGCCCCTTCCCCCAATGTGGATCAGGCCTGATTGGCCTGCACCGGCAACGGTGCAGGCCATTTCAACCAGCCGTCTCGGTGGCGTCAGTGATGCGCCGTGGGCCAGCCTTAATTTGGGCAATCATGTTGATGATTGCCCAAAAGCTGTTGAACAAAACCGCGCCATCGTTCGTCACTACCTACCTGCTGATCCACTCTGGCTTACACAGGTACACGGCGTGCACGTAGTTAACGCAGCAACGGCCGCCCAAAATACCGAAGCCGATGCCAGCGTAGCACACGTTAGTTCCGCCGTTTGCGCCATTATGACGGCAGACTGCTTACCTGTTTTGCTGTGTAATCAAGCCGGAACCGTCGTCGGTGCGGCCCATGCAGGCTGGCGTGGCCTCTGTAATGGCGTGATAGAAGCAACGATTACCCAAATGGATGTAGCGCCAGAAACCCTAATGGCGTGGCTAGGCCCTGCGATTGGGCCAAGTGCTTTTGAGGTGGGCGATGAGGTAAAGGCCGCGTTTACCGCACAAGACCCAGCCGCCAGCGCAGCATTTCAAGCCACAGCCACATCTGGAAAATGGCTCGTTGATATCTATCTTTTAGCCAAACAAAGACTTAATGCACAAGGCGTTACCGCGATTTATGGCGGCAATTTTTGTACAGTGACGGATGCTGAACGGTTTTTCTCTTACCGCCGCGATCAGCGCACAGGCAGGATGGCTAGCTTAATTTGGTTAAACGAGGCTTGAAACCAACCCAGCACGCCTGTTAGCCAAGCTTAAAAAGCACACTACGTGTATGCATTTATCCACGCTGCCCAGATAAAATAACGCCTCAGCCCCCTTGCAGAGCCTGACTAAACCTTACTTAAAATGATACACTGTTGCATCTATCATATTTTTGAAAACGGTTTATGAGTATTCTTGCTTGGATTATGACCGCCAGCCTAGCGGGCAGCTTACTCAGTGTATTGGCGGCAGCGGGCATTGCCTATGCTGCACGTCCTAGCTGGATACCAAAATTAGTAAGCTTTGCCGTTGGCTCGCTATTAGCGGCGGCTTTTTTAGAAATTCTGCCGCATGCCTTTGGCGAGCATGATCATCACGCCGCCCCAATCGTGAATGAAACCGTCGTTACCCATCAGCACGCCCCGCTTACTCCAGAGCTTCAGCAGCATGAGGTGATGGCTCACCCTGCTGAAGAAGCACCTTCTGCCTCGAGTATTTCGCTCACGCTGCTCGCTGGAATTTTGGCCTTTTTTATCATGGAAAAACTCGTGATCTGGCGGCATTGCCATCATGAGCAATGCGAAGAGCTAGAGCCACACGAGCATAGCCACGGCCACAGTCATGGGCGAGCGGGCTTGATGATTATTGTGGGCGATACCTTCCATAACTTTTTAGATGGCGCCTTAATTGCAGCGGCATTTATGACTGATATAAATGTTGGCATCGCAACATCCCTCGCCATTATTGCCCATGAAGTGCCGCAAGAAGTGGGCGATTTTATTGTGTTACTGCACTCGGGCTATAGCAAAATGAAGGCGCTATTTTTTAATGCCCTATCCTCCTTGGCGGCATTAGTTGGCGCTTTGCTCGCCTATTGGTCGCTGAATACAGTGACGCATTTACAGCCCTATTTATTAGCGTTGGGCGCATCCAGTATGATTTATGTCGCTATTGCCGATTTAATCCCCGGCCTGCATAAACGCCCTCAGCTTAAAGACACGGCCCAGCAAGTGGCGCTCATTCTGGCGGGTGTAGCCTTTATTGCTATTCCACATTTTTTATTTCCACATTGATGCACAGCATTAAATTACCGAATTAGCCTGCCCTATTCAGCCCGCCCAATACCCTAAGCTTTGTTGCAATTAGGAAACGCCGCTTGCTTAAAACTAGGTATTTAATCCTCAGCCTGCTCCTTGGCGGCCTGCTTATCCGCTACTGGCCGCATGAGCCGCTGGCTGTAGCAGGCTCAACGGCGGTGCTAGCGCAAGATGGAACGCTGCTGAGACTAACGCTTGCTCCTGATCAGCGTTATCGGCTGTGGCTGCCACTAGAGCAATTCTCCCCCACGCTGATCACCGCGGTTAAATTACAAGAAGATCGCTGGTTTTACTGGCATTTAGGGCTAAACCCCGTCGCTTTACTGCGTGCCATCACAGAGACCTACGGCGGTGGCGCTAAGCAAGGCGCATCTACACTAACTATGCAATTGGCACGGCTTAAATACCGTCTGAATACCAAAACGCCTACAGGCAAACTGAGGCAAATTGCACTGGCACTGTGGCTAGAAGCGCGTTACAGCAAACATGATATTTTAGAAGCCTATTTAAACCTCGCCCCCTATGGCAGAAATATCGAAGGCGCTGCTGCGGCCAGCCTCGTCTACTTTGGCAAAGCGCCTAAGCTGCTCACGCTGCCCGAAAGCCTAACGCTGGCGGTGATTCCACAGCAACCCAATCAGCGCTTAGGCAGTGGCGTATCGCTCAACGATGCACGGCAAAGGTTATGGCAACGCTGGCAAGCGGCCTATTCAGCATCCCCTGCACAAATACAGCTAATGACCTTGCCCTTGCCGGTCAAGCGATTAGAACAACTCCCCTTTAGAGCGCCGCATTGGGTGGAGCAAAGATTGGCCGATACCGCCGCCAACCCCGTAGCTACGCTCAATACCACTCTAGATTTACAACTGCAAACACTGCTAGAAAAACACCTGCAGCAGTATCTAGCCCAGACTCGCAGCCGAGGCATCAATAATGCAGTGGCAATGCTGGTAGATAGCCGCGATCAATCCGTGCGCGCCCTAGTTGGGTCTGCCGATTACTTCAACGCCAGCATTTCTGGCCAAGTAAACGGCAGCTTAGCCAAAAGATCGCCTGGCTCCACCTTAAAACCTTTGATTTATGCACTGGGGCTGGATCAAGGGGTGATCCACCCTGCGACTATTTTGCGCGATACCCCCAGCGCTTTTGGCCCTTATCAGCCAGAGAATTTTGACGGGCGTTTTATCGGCCCGCTTAGCGCCACCGATGCGCTCATCAAAAGCCGCAATATTCCCGCCGTATGGCTGGCTAGCCAGCTTAAAAACCCAAGTTTTTATGATTTTTTACAGCAAGCTGGCATCAGCAAATTGCAATCCGCTGAGCATTACGGCCTAGCGCTGGTGCTAGGAGGGGGGGAAGTCAGCATGGTAGAGCTGGCCAGCCTTTACACCATGCTGGCCAATGAAGGCCGCCTTAAACCGCTACGCTATTTAAAGGACACGCCGCCCAGTAAGGGCGAAGTCCTGATCAGCGAGCAGGCTAGCTGGTTAGCCTTAGACATGCTCAGCAAAAATCCACGCCCCGATGGCGGTAGCAATGCTTGGCCAGTGGCGTTTAAAACCGGCACATCATGGGGGTTTCGTGATGCATGGACAGCAGGCACGGTTGGCCCCTATGTGCTGGTGGTCTGGCTGGGCAATTTTGACGGCCAAGGCAACCCCGCGCTCATTGGCCTAGAAGCGGCCGCCCCGCTATTTTTCCGTATTGCCGACGCGCTGGCGCTGGCCAAACCCGCCGATAAGCCTATGCCCAAGCGCCCACCTAGCGGCCTTGCCCAAATCAACATCTGTACCGCCAGCGGTGAGCTGCCCAATACTTGGTGCCCACAGCAAAGCAGCACCTGGTTTATCCCCGGCAAATCGCCTATCCGCGTCAGCAGCCTGCATCAGCCAGTTCACATCGATACTCGCACTGGCCTTGCCGTCTGCCCCCCTTACGATCCTGCCCATACAAAAACAGAAATCATTGAGTTTTGGAGCAGCGATATGGCAAGGCTATTTAAAGAAGCAGGCGTCCCCCGCCGCAAACCACCACATATCGATTGCAGCGGCATGGCCAGCCTTGGGGACGCGCCCAAAATCAGCTCGCCCTTGAGCGGCCTAGCCTACACCCTGCGCCTATCCCGCCCCGACGAAACCATCGCCCTGCAAGCCGCAGCCAGCAGCGAGCAGCTGTATTGGTTTGATAATCAGATTTATCTAGGAAACGCCAAATCGGGCGGCATCGCATGGCGGCCACAAGCAGGCGGCTGGCATCAGCTTAGCGTGGTAGACGATCAGGGCAGGAGCGACAGCAGGCAGGTGAAGGTGGAGTTGTTGCCGTAGGCCAAGGTTTTGCCCCCAAACAAACATTAGCTTAAGGGCATTTCATAGCAAAACTTAGGGTGTAATAAGTCTGAAGCCGTAGGCATTGCGCCGTGTTTGCCAAACCCAGATTGGGTGAAGGTCACGGTCACTAAGACGCTTAGTGAGAACGCCGAATTAGGTCTTGTGAAATCGAGCAAGATGGTGCAATGCGTCTGGAAAAACATCAGACTTATTGCACCCTACAAAATCATGCGCCTTACGGCCTTAGCTTGCAGCGGCCGCGATTAA
Source organism: Iodobacter sp. (assembly GCF_025352645.1). Taxonomy (GTDB): domain Bacteria; phylum Pseudomonadota; class Gammaproteobacteria; order Burkholderiales; family Chitinibacteraceae; genus Iodobacter. The sequence continues at coordinate 13,241 of NZ_JANXSO010000136.1, forward strand.
GATGATCGTACTTAATATATTCATGATTGATGCTTGGGTCATACTGACATAAATACAAAAATCGTAAGCAAATGGTAAACTAGCAAAAAAACGAGAAGTGGCTCTTGGCCAAATGTGAGATCACCGCGTTAACATTGGGAACTAATTATGCTTAGCGAGCTACTGACCACTCTTCGATATAAGAGCGAAGGGACAGATATTGATTTTAAATCCTCGCAGTACCGCTTTAGTGGCGGAACTGAGGATGATAAGTCCGAGATGCTAAAGGACATCCTTGCAATAGCTAATGCTTGGCGTGATGGTTCAGGTTACATTCTTCTTGGTTTTAAGGAAAAACGACCTCATCCCGCAGAAGTAGTAGGGATCTCCACAACTATCGACGATGCACAAATACAGCAGTTTGTGAACAGTAAGGTCAAGCCTAAGCTGACGTTTTGCTATGAGGAACATTTGTATGAAGGTAAGACTGTGGGGATTATTACAATTCCAAAGCAGAAACGTCCGTTCTACACCTCCCATACCTACGGTAAGGTTAAGAGTAATGTAGTTTACGTACGCCGAGGTAGCAGTACCGATGAAGCAGAACCCCCTGAAGCTACGGAAATGTCTTTGGCAGATTCTGGTCGTGGAAATATGCGTGTAGATATGTCTGTGCTTACTCCTGGTCACGAAGTATTGCCTGATAGCTTTGAACGGTTTTATATGACACTTACGGAAGAGTTCCCAGACTACGTAAGTCAGCGTCCGTCTAGCTACTTACATGGTATCAGTTCTTCTTATAATATCTATCAGCAAGACAACAAGGCCTACTGGAGGGAGCTTGCTAGATATACCCGTATAAATGATCAGCTAATCTTATTGCAATTCTTACTAGTTAATCGCTCAGAGGTTCAGCTCTCAAGCGCCAAGCTTGAGGTGTTTATTGAGCCACTTGATGGACAGGGTATTGAGTTGATTGCTAAGGATGATTTACCTGAAAAGCCCAGCGCTGCTTTTAACATTATGAACAGTATTAGACCTCTTTCTGAGGTGCTGATCGGTAAAAACGCTCAATTCATAGTTAATGACAACGATTTGTCGTGCGGCTATGTTCGTTTTGGTTCCCTACTTCCAGGAGAAGAGGGTAAGTCTTCTTTGCTTGCAATCATTCCCCAAGGACCTGGTCGTTTACGTATTCGCTTTCGAATTTTGGGCGGCGAATTAGCAGAGCCAATTGAACGTGAGCAGCTTATTGAAGCTGTAGGGAATACCGAAACCCTCGATTTTAAGGGGTTCCAAAGCTTTTATAGGGAGCGGTTAATTAAAGAAAGGCTAATTCAGGGCACCTCTTAGCATGGTAGCGTGGACTAACGCTTTATCTGCCCAGCAATTCAAAGGGTACAGACCACAGTAAATTCAGCTGACTTTTTTTAACTGAAATTCATCCACTGTTTTAGAGAAATATCATTTATTGCCCAACTGGTGCCTCATCATCTTTCAGCCAGAAGCTGCTCGCGCACTTGAGCTCTGGCAAGGTGCAAGCGGCTTTTGACCGCTTCTAGCTTAGGCCTTAAAAATTTGTGGGGCGGGGCGATTTTTCTTTGGCATTGCATTAGATATCTAGCGAAGAAACTACAGCTCAAGTGAGTAAGCTTCCCCCCCCCAATGTAATCCTCAATCGCTACGGCTAAACACCTCGTCCGCTTACAATAAACCTTGCCTGCGCTTATTGCCTCCAGTAATCTCGATAAAAGCCGAAGTTTTCTGTCAAATCAGCTACATAAGAGAATACGAATGAGAGATCCAATCCAGCAGGGGAATGCCTTAGCGACTCGGCCTTTAAATAGGGGAGACTACAAAACATTGGGTTTGGCATCACTAGGTGGCGCCTTAGAGTTTTACGATTTTATTATCTTTGTGTTTTTCACCGTTGTTTTAAGCAAGCTGTTTTTCCCACCTGATATGCCCGATGCACTTCGGCAAATCCAGACATTCAGTATTTTTGCCGCAGGCTATTTGGCACGCCCACTGGGTGGCATTGCGATGGCACATTTTGGTGATTTGCTGGGACGCAAAAAGATGTTCACCCTCAGCATTCTGATGATGGCCTTGCCTACGCTGATGATAGGTTTACTGCCAACCTATCAACAAATTGGCATCTGGGCACCGCTGTGCTTACTTGCTCTGCGCATTTTGCAAGGTGCCGCCATTGGTGGTGAAGTACCCGGCGCATGGGTTTTTGTTGCCGAACATACGCCAGAGCGCCACACAGGGCTGGCTTGCAGCTTAATTACCTCGGGCCTGACTTTGGGTATTTTATTAGGTGCATTAATCGCCATGGCGATGAATAGCCTATTTAGCCCAGCCGAGCTAGAAGCATGGGCTTGGCGCGTGCCCTTTTTAATTGGCGGTGTATTTGGCCTAGTGGCAATGTATTTGCGCAAATGGCTGCATGAAACGCCAGTATTTCTCGAGCTGCAAGCTAAGAAAAATCTGGCAACCGAGCTGCCGCTAAAACAAGTGCTGCGGGATCACCGCCTCAGCATCGTGGTTTCTATGCTGGCTACCTTTTTACTTGCGGTAGCAATTGTGGTCGCCATTTTGATGACTCCAGCTTACTTGCAAAAGCAATTTGCGGTAGTGCCTGTTGATGCCTTACGGGCCAATTGCTATGCCATCGTAGCGCTAAGTTTGGGCTGTGTTGTGGCGGGCTGGGCATCAGATAAACTAGGCAGTGGCCTGACCATCCTGATCGGCAGCATCTTGCTAGGCTGCAGCAGCTACGCGTTTTATCACACCATGAGCCATGACACGAGCCAGCTGGCTTTGCTCTACCCGCTAATGGGATTTACCGTGGGGATTGTTGGCGCGGTGCCGCTCTTGATGATTAAAGCCTTCCCCGCAGCAATCCGCTTTAGCGGCTTGTCCTTCTCTTACAACGTGGCCTACGCCTTTGCGGGTGGCCTGACGCCGGTGATTTTATCCTTCTGGATAAAATACGATGTGCTAGCGCCTAGCTATTATCTTTTGCTGCTTAGTATGATTGGGGCAGGATTGGGCGCTTATTTAATCGCGAATCAAGGCCAGCAACTTAAACACAGCATTCGATAAAAAAAAGCCGTCTCTTGCGCAATAAGAGACGGCTTTTTAAAAGGATTAACACGGTTATACATTATTATGTTTTTTTTAAATACTCTGTTTTACTTTCAATCTCATCACAAACATTAAAACGATAAAAAAACTTTACGCTCGCCGCGTTTAATTTGGCTGACTTGAATTGCCAATTGTAAATCATTCATTGCAAAAATATCGCCTTCTTCTTGCAAAACCAGCTGCTTATTTTTAACCATAGAGATGACATGATTCAATACTTTATGCCATTGATCTTTGCTGGCCTTGGCATTCCACATTCTCAAATGAAACATGCCTGTTATTATTTTTAAATGCGTGTGAGTAAATAGCCAATCAACAGGTTTACCAGAGAATAAGCCTAAAACAATAAACCGCCCCTGCTCCGCCACCGACATCGCCAGCTCGGTGCCTTGTGGGCCTCCAATTAAATCAATAGCGTAGTCAGCACCTTTTCCCTCACTCAATTTTAATACCTGCTCAAGCACCACTTCTTTGGAAGAATCAATTACAGCCCATACACCTAGCTCTAATAGAGCAGGCTGAGGCCGGCGCACCACCGCAATCATTTTTACACCTAATTGCCGACTTAATTGCGCAAATATCTTTCCAATAGCCGAATTAGCCGCATTCACAATCAGAATATCGCCAGCTTTAAGTTGGAATGCTTCATGACAAATAAGCCATGCGGTCAGGGGATTAATATAAAGCTGGGCAGCGGCAATATCGCTGATTTCATCGGGGATCAATACGGTATTTTCTGCGGGTAGGGTAATCAACTGCTGCCATGTGCCCTCGCCCCTAAGTGGCAAGATACGCTGGCCTAGCAAGGAAGCATTCACCCCCTGCCCTACTTCACAAATCTCGGCCACACCTTCGTAGCCCGCAATCTGTGGCAAGGCAATTCGGTGTGCATAATGGCCGTAAATCGGAATTAAATCAGAAGGATTAATCGGAGCCAGCTTCATTCTGGCCCTGATTTCGCCGGAGCGAAGAGGCGTAATAGGCTTACTTTCAATATTCAATACATCAAGCGGCTCGCCAAATTCACGATATAAAATACAGCTATTATGCAAATCAATCATCTTGCAGGTGCTTAAACCTTAGCCTGTAATCCCAGCCGCATCCAAAGCTCGGCCACGCCGCTTGGCACCGGCTCGCTAAAGTAAAAGCCCTGCATACGCTGTACGCCTAAGCCTTGCAAGAAGCGGGCGGTTTCTAGGCTTTCTACCCCTTCCACGATAATTTCCAGCCCTAGACCAAACCCTAGCTGAACAATAGCTTGCATCATCCTACGGCCATCTTCGGTATGCAGGCGCAGTGCAAATGAAACATCAATTTTTAAAATTTGCGCAGGCATTTCGTGCAATTGCGATAAGGATGAATAACCTGTGCCAAAATCATCAATAGCAATTTCAAAGCCAGAGGCATTAAGCTGACGCAGATGGCGCAGCTGCCGGGAGTAATCGGTAAGCGCTACCGATTCGGTAATTTCTAGCACCACATCCTCTGCACGTAGACGATGCTGCATGAGTCTTTCATTAAGCTGGGTTACAAACTGTGGCTGAAACAACTGGCTGCGTGAGATATTAATCATCAATTTTTGTGTCAGCCCTGCATCACGCCATTCGCGTAATTTGGCAAAACTCTGCTGAATAACCAGCTCTGATAGCTCTTGAATTAAGCCCACCTTTTCTGCCATAGGAATAAACAGCTCTGGGCTAATCCAACCACTTTGATCATCTTGCCAGCGCGCCAGCGCCTCAACACACAGCACTTCGCCGCTTCTGGCATCCACAATCGGCTGATAAAACACTTGCAGGCGATTATTGCGAATTGCGGTAGAAAGGCGCGATTGGATGGCTACGTGCTCTCGGCCCAAGGCTTTTAAATGCACGATATCGCTATAAAAACAGACATTATTTCGACCGGTATGCTTGGCGTGATACATGGTGTGATCGGCCGCAGAGAGTAACTCTTCTCCCGATTCAGCATTGTCTGGAAACACGGCAAAACCCAGCGAAATAGTGGGCTGCGTTTCCATACCATTGATGGTTACGCCCTGCCTTGCAGCATTTCGCAGCCGATCAGAAATATCGCGCATCACGGTTAAATCAGTTAAATCAGGGATCAGCACCACAAACTCATCCCCCCCCCAACGGGCCAATACATCGTTTTCCCGCAAGACACTAGAGAGCTGCTGGGCCACGTTCACCAATAACTCATCCCCAACCTGATGGCCAAAAGCATCATTAATTTGTTTGAAGTGATCTAAATCGATAAAACCCAACGCAACTTTGGTGTTTTCTTGCCGTGCACGATCAATGGCGCTGTGAATCTCGCTATCGAGCATCAAGCGGTTAGGTAGCTTGGTTAAGGAGTCATACAAGGCCAGTTGAGTGATTTGTTGCTCGTTAAGATGAGTCACCGTTACATCACGCAATACACCTCGAATCGCCGTAAGCTGCCCATCTGGGCCGCGGTGCGCAATCAACCTAGCTTCTACCCAAATATGCCCGCCATTCTCCTGTATCAGCCGAAAGCGTTGCAAGATAGGATCCGTCGCCTTCAATATTTTACTTAAAGCCGTCACCATGGCTAAACCATCATCGTGGTGCACCCAGGCAAACAGGGGCTTACCTAAATCATGCTTCATCTCCCGCAAATCTAGCGCACGTAATTTGGCCCATGCAGGCGTGGTACTGGCCAATTCGCCCGTCGGCGCTAAATCGATCACTGCCTCTTCAAGCAAATTCAGCGTATCCAACATTGTCTTACGTTGGGCGTTTTCTAGCATCAGCGAGGTGACATCATGCACCAAGGCCACAGCATGGCTTTTTCCATTACTAGCTTGCACTGGCTGCAAACGTGTTAATAGATAGATAGGGCCTTGTGGTGTCGACAAAGTGCAATTAAATTGAGTGCTTACCTTTTCATGCAAAGTGCGGGGCAAATAACGTACCAACTCCGAAGCCAACTCATAGGGCAGTACACTGGTAATCGGCCGCCCTTGCAGCATTTCTGCAGGGGGTAAATGAGGATGGCCAGACCAAACACTCACAATCACGCCCTGCTGATTGCATTCAAATACCATATCTTGCAAAACGCCTACAAGGGCGCGTAAGCGTTGCTGGTTACACTTTAACTCTTGCTCAACGCCGTCTTTAACAATGGCTTGCGCCACATGATTGCTAAGCATAGAAAGCAGGCGTAATTCGCTGCGGCTGCGCTGCTTTTCACAATCATTTAAAAAAGTTAAAAAGCCAAATGGCTCACCACGCTCCAATAGAGGAATGCACAGAAGCTGACGCACACCAATTTGTGCCATCAGCATTTGCTCAGCCAGCGGTAATTCTAAGAGTGTTTTATTCAGAACCATCCCTACCGCCAGCGTATCTGCCAACAGGGGGTACGTTGCATAATCGAGTGACAGACAAGGATCTGGTGTGATATTGGCAAGGCGGGTATCGGGATCGCGCCAAACCGAAACTAAATGCGCGGCGCTTTGATCGGGTGTATTTAAATAGAGGCAAGCCACATGGCTTTTAGAAACGCCTGCCAGCAAGCCCAAAGCTTCCAGCATATTACCGTCATACTCAAGCAAGGTAGCAACGAGGTTATCAAAGGCTTCAAAATAAGTTTGCAACAGCCCAAGTTCGCTCCGAAGCTCGAAATCAGGATCAGTTAAGACATTGCGCTGCACGGCAAACCTCTTTGAAAAAGCGTCTAAAAACAAAGGTCTTCAGCTGCTCTGATTTAAATCAACAACTACACCCGAAATCAATAGCAAATATACAGCGATTGATTTTGGTAAATAAATGCAGAGCGGGTGATGCTTACCCTACCCTGCATCAAGACTCAACTTATTCGCTATCTACTTTTTCAGCTTTAGGCGCAGGCCCTTCGATGACTTCCACATAACCACATTCTTTCTGTGGGCAGACTTTCTCTGTGCCACGGCGCTTGGTGACTTTAATGGTCATTACTGGCCAGTTACATTGTGGGCAGCATTCAGCAATCGGTGGATTCCAAGTCGCGTATTTGCAATCTGGGTAAGTATTGCACGAATAAAACAGCTTGCCGTAGCGGCTCTTTCTTTCGATCAAACTACCTTTTTTGCACTCTGGGCACTCAACACCAGTATCACGTGGTTTTTCGAGTGGCTCAATATGCTTACATTTTGGATAGGCCGAACAACCAATAAACTTACCATAACGCCCTACTTTAATATGCAAAGCAGATTCGCATTTTGGACAGGTACGATCAGGTACGACTTCTGGCTCGGTAGGTGCGGTATCGGCATCATCCCCCAGATTGCGGGTGTAATCGCATTCTGGATAAGTGGTGCAGCCAATAAAGCGGCCACGTTTGCCTAAGCGAATCGCCAGTTTTGCCACACCACATTTTGGACAATCTTCGTCCATTTCTTCTTGGGTGACTTCTTTACGCGATAGCCCTGCTTTTTCTTCACATTGCTTATGAAAACCTTTCCAGAAATCAGCCAGCACGGGAATCCAATCCCGCTTACCGGTAGAAATCTCGTCCAGCTTGTCTTCTAGCTTGGCGGTAAAGTTGTAATCCACGTACTGTGTAAAATGCTCAGTCAGGAATTTATTTACCACTTCGCCGGTGTCAGTTGGGGTAAAACGCTTTTTATCCAAGATCACGTATTCGCGATCTTTCAGCGTTTTAATCGTCGACGCGTAGGTAGACGGGCGACCAATCCCAAACTCTTCCAGCGATTTTACGAGTGAGGCTTCAGTAAAGCGCGGTGGTGGCTGGGTAAAATGCTGCTCGCCAGACAGCTTATCTACCGGCAAGGCATCGCCAACGGTGAGGACGGGCAGGCGTGCTTCGTCGTCCTCATCGTCTTCTTCATCGGTATCTTCTTGGTAAACCGCAATAAAGCCAGGGAACACCAAGGTTTGACCTGTGGCACGGAAAATAGCCTCCGCTCCCACCGCAATATCCACCGCCACGGTATCAAACTTAGCGGGGGTAATTTGGCTGGCTAGCGTGCGCTTCCAAATCATCTGATACAGCTTGAATTGATCTGCCGTCAGATAGGCCTTAACCGCATCTGGGGAGCGGTAGATAGAAGTAGGACGAATCGCTTCGTGCGCCTCTTGGGCATTTTTGGCTTTATTTTTGAAGATCACCGGCGCATTAGGCAGGTATTCTTTCTCAAATTTTTCGCCAATATAAGCGCGGATTTCATCAAGCGCATCGTTTGCCAAGGCCACCGAGTCAGTACGCATATAGGTGATCAAACCGACGGTTTCGCCGCCGATGCTCATCCCTTCATACAATTGCTGAGCCGTACGCATGGCGCGATCGGTAGTCATACCCAGCTTACGCACCGCCTCTTGTTGTAAGGTAGAGGTGGTAAACGGGGCAGCGGCACTACGGGATTTCTTTTTCTTTTCTACAGCTTGAATCACCGCACTCTGGCCGCTAAGCGCATCAAGGATGCTCTGTTGGCTACCGGTATCGGGGATATCAAATTGTTCGAGTTTTTTACCCTGCCATTGGGTTAGCTTTGCACCAAACTTGCTGCGGCCTTGATGAGTATCGAGGTGTACCGACCAGTATTCTTGCGATGTAAACGCACGAATCTCGATCTCACGCTCACAAATCAAACGCAGCGCAGGGCTTTGTACACGGCCAGCCGATAGGCCGGAGCGTACTTTACGCCAAAGTAAGGGCGATAAATTAAAGCCCACTAAGTAATCTAGGGCACTACGTGCTTGCTGGGCATTGACCAGATCGTTATCAATATCCCGTGGATTGGCCACGGCATTGAGTACGGCGGTTTCGGTAATTTCATGGAATACCACGCGCTTAAAAGTGCGACTGGCTGTCAGCAGCTTTTTAGCGCGCAAGATTTCCATAATATGCCAGGAAATAGCTTCACCTTCGCGGTCCGGATCGGTTGCCAGAAAGATGTTGGTGGATTCTTTAACAGCGGCAACCAGTGCATCGACGTGCTTTTTATTACGCTCGATCACCTGATACTTCATTTTAAAGTCATTCTCGGTGTCTACCGAGCCGTCCTTTCTCACCAAACCACGGACGTGACCATAGGAGGCAAGGATCTGGAAATCCTTACCAAGATATTTCAGCAGCGTTTTCGCCTTGGACGGCGACTCGACGATCAATAGATTCGCGGGCATGGGTCCCCGGTACAGATTATTTTTAGATTAAAGAACTGTCAGCGAGCTCAAGTGTTTTACACATAAAAACTGATCTCAGCCAACAACATGCAGACAGTATTTCAAAGATCCGCCAAAGAAATAAACTCTCTGGATATAGCAGGAAATCGGGTGGAGCACGCTTTTAAAAAAGCGGTTCAGCAAATACTTACGCCCTACTCAGGCCACCCGCTGATAGCGGCTACCAGGCAGGGCGACAATGCAACCTTCTAGCTCCAAGGTCAATAGCATCGCGGATAGCCTGTCTGTCGTCAAGCCGCTGCGCTGTGACAATGTCTCAATGTCCACAGGGTCAAAGCCCATATTTTGTAAAAAAGGGCTACTTTTTGATGCACGTTTTGGCGTACTTGCCGCCAGAGGCGACCCCCATGCCAGCTCGGATAAAACATCATCGCTTGATTCAACCAACTTTGCCCCCTGCTTAATCAACTGATGACAACCCCGTGCCAATGGCGAGTGAATTGAGCCAGGAATCGCCAACACCTCTCTGCCTATATCTGCGGCCTGTTTCGCCGTTATCAAGGAGCCACTGCCCACACTGGCCTCTACCACCAAGCAACCCAAGCCCAAGGCTGCGATCATCCGGTTGCGTCTTGGAAAATGTTCGGCCTTGGGTGGGCTGCCCAAAGCCAACTCAGAAATAATCGTCCCCTGCTCGGCAATCTGGTGGGCTAACTCACGGTTACTGGCTGGGTAGACCCGATCTAAACCCGTCCCCACCACGGCAATGGTGGAGGCCACCCCAGCTAGGCCACCGCGATGCGCTGCCGCATCAATCCCCGCCGCTAAGCCACTGACAACGGTTAAACCCGCAGCACTAAAGCATTGTGCAAATTGCTCGGCGTTTTCTAAGCCCTGAGGGCTGGCACTACGGCTACCTACAATGGATAAGGCAGGCGTGGATAATAAATCCAGCCTGCCTTTTACATAAATTAAAGTAGGAGCATCGGGTAAATCAAGCAAGCGCGGTGGATAAGCAGCATCGGCCAAAGAGATCAGCATATTGCCCTCCTCAAGCTGCCAAGCCAAAGTTTGCTCAAGCGAGGCTTCCAGCTGGCTTTGATCCACATCCAGCCAAGCGCGCAAAGCAGTAGGAGTGAGGATTTCGGCCAGCTCAGCCTCTTTAGCCGCCAGCGCTGCTTCTGGCGTTGCAAAGCGGGTCAACAGAGCAAGTTGCTTTCTTGGCCCAACTTTATAAACCGTGGTGAAGCGCAGCCAAAGCCGCACTTCATCCTTATCCATCAAGGTGTTTTTACCTCGTCCCCCACATTCACCGCTCGGGTGCTGTCAAGCACTAGGCCGTAAGCAAATTCAGGGAATACACGGTAGATAAATAAGTTGCCGTTCTTTTCAATAGGCGTAAAGCGATCTGGCTCCCCCTTTGATTCCTTACGAATCAAACGGCCCGCTTTGTAATTAAAAAATACGCTACCTACATCTACACCATGTTGTGAACCGCGGTTAATCACCACCGTTGTTAGCGGGCCAGCTTCAGCCACACCACCGTAAGAAGTTACAATCCGGCCACTGACTGGCTGCTCTGGCACATGCGGCACATAATTAATAAAAGGTGCTTCGTTAGCACGAATCAAGCGGCTGCCAACCAAGATTTCTTCTTTAGAGGAGGTTAGGCGCAGCGTTGCCACATCACCTGTTACTTCTAATCTTGCGTCGCCTAGATAATCGACTTGATGGCCAATGACGCGTTTTTTCTCTGGATCATCAGGATCGATCAGGTTTTTACCGTCTCTAAATACCTGCCAGTTATCCCCCACCTCACCCACTAATCCAACGGCATAGACCTTGTCACCACTGGCAAAAATAACACGCTCATCCGGACCAGCGGCAATCCGCGGTGCGGCAGCAAAGCTCTCGTTATCAATAACCAGCGGCTTACTAAGGAAAGGACTGATCGCCGACATAGGGATACTTGGCGTAGCCCCATCAGCTAAAGACGTCGTGCGAATACGCGGCGACAGCTTGCCCGAAGAGCCACTCCCTCCCGTGGTTTTTTCGTTCTTAAGCAAGCGCAGACGCGGCTCGCCACTACTGTTGTCCAACAAAACCACATCACCTGGATAAATCCAGTGAGGGTTTTTAATTTCCGTTTTATTAAGCTGCCAAATTTCAGGCCAACGCCACGGCGTTTTTAAAAAATGCCCTGAAATACTCCAAAGCGTATCGCCCTTTACCACTACATAACGGTCAGGCGCGTTATCTTGCATGGCTAGGGTATCTGCCAAAGCAGTGCTAGATAAAAGTACACCAGCCCAAAGTAGCGATATAATTGTTTTTCGCATGATGGCGATTTCTCTCCGCCGAGAAAACTGCTAAGCAAAGGCTTGCATGTTTTTTTCGGATTAAGTTGATACTACATATTTTACAGCTATACGCAAAAAGTTTGCTTATAGCAATCACCGTACTTACTTGCACAGACTAATATGGCCATTCTAAACATTTTGCACTACCCCGACGACAGGCTTTACACCGTAGCAAAGCCTGTTACTGTATTTGACAAACACTTACAGCAATTTATTCTCGACATGGGTGAAACCATGTATGCCGCCCCAGGCATTGGCTTAGCAGCTACGCAAGTTAACACTCACCAGCGCGTTGTGGTGATTGATATCTCCGAAGAGAAAAATAGCCTCATGGCATTGGTAAACCCTGAAATCATCAAGATGGATGGCAAAACCATGTGGGAAGAAGGCTGCCTTTCTGTGCCTGGCATCTATGAAGAAGTAGAACGCGCTGAGCGAGTCACGGTTCGCGCTTTTGATGCCAAAGGCCAAGCTTTTGAATTAGACGCTGATGGCTTACTCGCTATTTGCATTCAACATGAGTTAGATCACTTGGACGGTAAAGTCTTTGTAGAAAAGCTTTCTAAATTAAAGCTTAACCGCATTCTGCAAAAGCTTAAAAAAAACCAACGCAAGACCATGTAATCGCCTAGGGCAGCTAAAAAAATGAAAATTATCTTTGCCGGCACGCCGGATTTTGCCGCTTGTGCTCTACAAGCGCTAATCAATGCAGGCCATGAAATTGCTTTGGTTTTAACCCAGCCTGATCGCCCTGCAGGCCGAGGCATGAAGCTCACCGCCTCGCCGGTAAAAGCGCTGGCAGAGAAACATGCTATTGCGGTTTACCAGCCAGAAAAACTCCGCACAGCCGAGCAACAAGCGCCGGTAGCAGCCATTGAAGCGGACGTGATGGTGGTGGCCGCTTACGGGATTATCTTGCCGCAAATCGTGTTGGATATGCCAAAGCTGGGCTGCCTGAATATCCACGGCTCGCTGCTGCCGCGCTGGCGTGGCGCTGCGCCTATTCATCGCGCCATCTTGGCGGGGGATACGGCAACGGGCATCACCATTATGCAAATGAATGCAGGGCTAGACACGGGGGATATGTTGTCTATCCATGCCACCTCTATTGCGGCCTCTGACACCACCGTTAGCCTACACGATAAGCTGGCAGAAATAGGCGCAGAGGCCATTGTTGCTGCACTAGAAAACTTGCCAGCATTACAGCTAGCACGCCAAGTCCAGCCCGAAGCGGGGGTGAGCTATGCAGAAAAACTGCGTAAAGAAGAATCTCAAATCGATTGGCAAAAATCCGCCGCCGAGCTGGATAAAATGATTCGTGCGTTTAACCCCTTCCCTACGGCTCAAACATTGCTTGACGGGCAGGCATTAAAAATTTGGCAAGCGCAGCTTAAAGATGAAAATGGCCCAGCCGGAACCATCCTTAAGGCGGATAAAGACGGCCTCTTAGTCGCATGTGGCCAAGGATCTTTACTGATTACCGAACTGCAAAAAGCGGGGAGCAAACGCGTTGCGGCCAGTGCCTTTTTAGTGGGAAACACTATTGAGGCGGGGCAAAAGCTAGGCTGACAAGCGCAAACAGCCTCCAAACAAAAGCGCTATTTGCCCACATTTCGCATAAGGATTGAATTTTCTTAAAAAAACATCATCTTATAAAGATTGAATCGTTTTTTTGAGAGAAAATATAATATGAATAACTGGCTAAAAACCACTATTTTGATGGCGGGCATTATTGCCCTCTTTGCCATGATCGGCGGCATGATTGGCGGTAAAAGTGGCATGCTGCTGGCGCTGCTATTTGGCGGCGGCATGAATGTGTGGGCTTATTGGAATTCCGACAAAATGGTGTTGCGCATGTACAACGCTCATCCTGTCGATGCCCATACTGCGCCAGAGCTTTACGGCATGGTCGAAGAATTAGCCAGAAATGCCGGCCTACCTATGCCTAAAGTGTATGTGATTGATGAAGACCAACCAAATGCTTTTGCTACCGGTCGCGATCCAGAGCACGCCGCCGTTGCTGCCACTACTGGCATTATGCGGGTGCTGTCTTACCGTGAATTACGCGGCGTCATGGCGCACGAGCTGGCACACGTTCAACACCGCGATATTTTAATTTCCACCATTTCAGCCACCATGGCGGGGGCGATTTCTGCCTTAGCTAACTTTGCAATGTTTTTTGGCGGCAGAGATGAAAATGGCCGGGCCATGAATCCAATTGCAGGAATTGCCTTAGCCATTTTGGCCCCGATTGCAGCATCGCTGATTCAAATGGCCATCTCACGCGCCCGCGAATTTGAGGCGGATGCAGGCGGCGCACGCATCTCTGGCGATCCGCTGGCACTGGCCGACGCTTTACAAAAAATAGAGGCCCATGCGCGCGGCATACCGATGCAAGCAGCCGAAGACCATCCAGCAACCGCACAAATGATGATTATCAACCCGCTGATAGGCGGTGGATTATCCGATTTATTTAGAACTCACCCACAAACCGCAGAGCGCATCGCCAGATTACATGCCATTGCGCGGGGTTAAGGCAGGGGCACGATACGCCGTGCCTCACCCCAAATCCAACATTACAAAGAGAATATTTTGTTAGCTACTCAAAAATTTGCCAGCCGTATTGTTGCCAGCGTGCTTGCTGGCCAGAATCTAAACGAAGCCTTGAACAAAGTTTGGCGTGAAGATCCTAGCCTGCTACCTCGCCAAAAAGGTGCTATTCAAGACGTTAGCTACGGCACACTGCGCCAACTGGGCTTAATTGAAAGCATCCTTAAGCAACTGCTGCAAAAACCTTTGCACGAACCTGAACTTAAAGCGCTGCTATTGGTTGCGATTTACCAGCTGCAATTTAGCCGCGCCGCAGCGCACGCCATTGTGGATCACGCCGTAACAGTAGCCACACAAACCGGCGCTGGCCATGGCAAAGGTTTAGTCAACGGCGTATTGCGTAATTTCTTGCGTCAAAAAAACGATCTATTCAACATGGCGCAAAACAGCGAATACGGCCAGTACTCGCACCCCGCTTGGTGGATCTCGGCCATGCGCAAAACTTACCCAAAACAATGGCGCAATATTTTACTCGCCAATAATCAACACCCACCGATGACACTCCGAGTGAATCTTAACAAAACCACCGCCAATGATTATATTGCGCTGCTGGCACTCGAGGAGATTGGTGCCAGCTCTAGTGATGGTCTATCGATTCAATTGCAAAGCCCAGTAGGTGTAGATCGTTTGCCACACTTTTTTGATGGCTGGGTATCGGTACAAGATTTGGGCGCGCAGTATGCCGCTCGTATTTTAGATGTGCAAGATGGGCAGCGCGTACTGGATGCCTGTGCCGCGCCTGGCGGTAAAAGTGGCCATATTTTAGAGCTGGCAAAAGTAGCTTTAACCGCCGTTGATAACGATGGAATCCGCCTAAGACGCGTACAAGAAAACATTGATAGGCTTGAACAAACGGCCACGCTGGTGCTTGGAGATGCAGCCCAGCCAGACGCTTGGTGGGACGGTCAGTTATTTGATCGCGTGCTCGCTGATGTGCCTTGCTCCGCCTCTGGTGTGGTGCGTCGCCATCCAGATATTAAGTGGCTACGCCGCAGCGGCGATTTTGCCGGATTTGCTCTCCAGCAAGCCCAAATGCTCGATGCCCTTTGGCCACTCGTAGCGCCGGGCGGCAAACTCCTGTACGCTACCTGCTCTGTTTTTGCAGCGGAAAATACCGAGGCAGTGAGCGCATTTGCCGCTCGCCATGCCAACGCAAAACAACTCCCTTTACCCGACTTCATCCCTGCAGATGGTCAGCTTTTGCCCACACCGGAACATGATGGCTTTTTCTACGCCCTTTTTACTAAAACGGCCTAAACGCCATAGTTTGCGTTTGATGCCATGCTGAAACCTAGCATGGTTGCCGCCTCTTATCTGCAAGGCCAGCGTCTGTTAAAGCTGGCTTTGTTTTGCATGGTTTGGCTCTGCTGCGCCATGATAGTTGTGGGCAACGCTTGGGCCGATGCTGGCGAGATTAAAGCGCAAAAAGTGGAAGCGAGTTTTGGCGATAATCGCATCGAGATTGCTGCTCGCTTTGATATATCCCTCTCCAATGATTTACAAGAAGCGCTTAAAAACGGCTTGTCACTGAGCTTTGTCTACGAATTTCAACTGACTCGCCCGCGCATCTACTCTTGGTATCGGCAGATGGCCGATGGCTTTGGCCCAAACTCCTCCCTCAGCTATCAATTGTCTTACCACGCGCTTAGTCGGCAATATCGGCTACACGTTGGCAGCTTTTACCGCAACTTTCAAAATATTAACGAAGCGCTTGCAGCGCTCGGCATTGTGCGCAATTGGGGCGTGCTTTACGACAGCAATATTGCCCGTGATAAAGCAGGGGATTTTGCAGGTAAAGTGCGCTTAAAGCTTGATCGCTCACGCCTACCTAAAACCTATCAGTTAACCGCCTTTGGCCATGAAGAATGGCAGCTAGAATCACCGTGGGTAGAGTTCACTAAGGTACGTGAAGAAGCCAGCAGCAATGAATAAACCCAAGCTACTACTACTGGCCTCACTGGGGGCCATCCTTATTTTTCTACTCGCCACGGCCAGTGGTAACACCTCCGCTTTTGCCGAGTATTACGGCCTGCTGCTGGTGCTTAATTTATTACTCCTCAGCGGCCTGCTATTTTTAGTTAGCTTTCGCCTGATTAAGCTTATCCAAAAAGTACGCGCCAAAGTATTTGGCTCTCGGCTTACCCTCAGAATGGTGTTGATGTTTGCCTTGGTGGCTGTACTACCAGGCACGCTGGTTTACACACTCTCCGTACAGTTTTTAAATCGTAGTATTGAAAATTGGTTTGATGTACGCGTCGATCATGCGCTTGATCGAGGGCTGAACCTAGGCCACAACGCCATTGATTATCAACTGGGTGATTTGGCCCGCAAAGCCACGGTGATTGCGCTCGATATTAGCGATGATAGCAGTGCCGGCATGCTCTCTAGGCTTGGGCGCTTACGCGAACAAACCGGCGTACAAGAGTTATCTTTATTTGATGAATCTGGCCAAACTTTGGCGCATATTGGCGGGGAAAATGCCAGCCTTTTCCCCGTTCAGCCCGATCGAAACCAATTACGCCAAGCGATGCGGGGCCCCTTCAAAATCATCGAGCCCCATACCGATCAAGGCCTGAGCATGCGGGTACTGGTGGCCGTACGAGCCAGTAACTTTGGTGAGCGAACCCGCATCTTACAACTCATTCAACCCGTCCCCAAGCAATTAGCCGCCGATGCCGAGCTGGTTGAAAAAGTACGCAGTGATTACAAACAACTCTCGCAATCAAGGCGAGGGCTTAAACTTATTTACAGCTTAACGCTGACGCTGGCACTGTTAATGGCCTTGCTAGGCGCACTGGCCCTCGCTATTTACCTATCCGATAAACTAGCCGCACCGCTTTCGGTGTTAGCCGAGGGCACGCGTGCGGTTGCGGCGGGGGATTACTCGCAGATGCAGCCCGTGATCAGCCGTGATGAGCTAGGGATACTGACGCACTCCTTTAACCGTATGACACGGCAGCTTTCTGAAGCGCGTAGCACCCTTGAAACCCACCAGGCAGAACAAGCCGCGGGCAGAGCCCACCTTGGCGCGATTTTGGGATCTCTTTCGGCAGGTGTATTATCATTTGACGATGCTTGGCAGCTGCGCTCTTCCAACCAAAGTGCCTTAAGAATTCTAGGAATAGATCCAGAAAGAATTGGTGAAGAACCGCTTTCAAACTGGCATTTAATTTATCCAGCACTTACACCATTTTGTACTCAGATCTCAGATAGATTACTATCGGAGCAAGATCACTGGCAACATCAGTTAGAATTAGCAAATACGAAACGGGTTTTACATGTACGTGGCACCCGTTTGCTAGATCAACAAGACTCATCTCACACCGGTTTTGTGGTGGTATTTGATGATATTACTGAGCTTCTTTCCGCCCAGCGCGATGCGGCTTGGGGCGAGGTAGCAAGGCGTTTGGCGCATGAAATTAAAAACCCGCTTACACCCATTCAGCTCGCCGCAGAACGCATGGAACACAAGCTTGCTGATAAACTAGATGCGGCCAGTGCCGAGCTGCTATCGCGTAATACTCAAACCATTGTGCGCCAGGTTGGAGCACTTAAAGATATGGTGGATGCGTTCCGTGATTATGCGCGGCAGCCGAGCGGCAAGAAAAAGCCACTCGACTTTCAACGGCTGTTAACTGAAATTTTAGTGCTCTATGAAGCCTCACCCTTGATCTTAAAACAGATGAGCCATGAGTCTTTAATCGTGCTTGGCGACGCTACCCAGCTGCGTCAAGTGATCCATAACCTCTTACAAAATGCTCAAGATGCCATCACTGGGCAAGAGAATTCCGAAAAACCGAATCGGATTTGCCTTAAGATGGAAAAAAACGAGCGATTTGCAAGCTTAACCGTATCAGATAGTGGCAGTGGTTTCCCTGCAGAAATCTTGCCTCGGGTATTTGAGCCCTATATAACCACCAAGATAAAGGGGACTGGGTTAGGTTTAGCCATCGTTAAAAAAATAATCGAAGAACATCAGGGCCGAATACAGGCCGGCAACAGGGATGAAGGCGGCGCTTGGGTTCGTATCGAGCTGCCCCTCGCGGAGGAAGCAATTGGCTAGTCAGGATATTTTGATCGTCGACGACGAAGTCGGCATTCGTGAATTATTGTCAGAAATTCTGCAAGATGAAGGCTATGGCATTGTTTTAGCCGAAAATGCAGAAGCTGCTCGCAAAATCAGAAATCAATCTCAGCCACGCTTGGTGCTATTGGATATCTGGATGCCAGATACTGATGGGATCACGCTGCTTAAAGAATGGTCGCGAAATGGTCAGCTCACCATGCCTGTGGTGATGATGTCTGGTCACGCGACTATTGATACGGCGGTGGAAGCCACCCGTATTGGCGCGCTTGATTTTTTAGAAAAGCCAATTGGTTTGCAAAAACTATTGGCTACGGTAAAGCGTGCGCTTTCTTTACCTAGCGAAGTGGCTCCGCGTGCGCCAACTTTAGAGCGATTAGGCTCAGGGCAAGCGATTCAAGAATTGCAGGCAACCTTAAGCCCATTGCGTGGTAAAACCGGCCCAGTCTTACTGCTCGGTTTACCTGGCGTTGGGTTTGAGCACTGTGCACGCTATTTAAATCAAGGTAGCGCGCCGTTTATTTCGCCTCCTTCGAATGAAGACTTGGCCCAAGCCCCCCAAGAATTACTCAATAAAGCCGCGGGAGGGATCTTATTTCTGCGTGATTTAGCGTGGTTAGATCGCCGAGCACAGATCGGTTTAAAAAGTATTCTGCCAAGATTAGAAAAACAACGCGTGCGCTTAGTGTGTGCTTCTAGTAAGCCACTGAGTGTTTTGGCGGGGCAAATTGAGCCAGAGCTACTCAATTTTATTTCGCAGCTCAGCATTGCCATCCCCGCTTTATCAGAGCACCGCGAAGATATCCCTGCCTTGGCAGAAAAGCTGCTGAATGACGCCATTGGCATGCATAAGCTAGGCCCGCGTTACTTTAGCCCCTTAGCTTTGCAATTATTATCCCGCCAAGATTGGGCCGGTAATTTAGATGAGCTGGCCAATGTGGTAAAAAGCGTGGCAATTACCAGCCGCGATGGTGAAATAGATAGCGCGCCACTGGCCCGCTTGCTTTCTCAGTTTTCACCCAATGGTAGCATGCACAGCGAAAGCCACAGCCAACACGCAACTGGCTTGCCAAATATTGATCTCAGCCTGCCGCTACGTGAGGCGCGCGATCAATTTGAAAAGCTCTATATCGAGCGGCAAATTGATTTATCTAACGGTAATATGAGTCGTGTGGCAGAAAAAGTCGGCCTAGAACGTACTCACCTTTACCGCAAGCTAAAGCAACTGGGTATTGCGGTGCCAAAAAAGCAGCGCAGCACTGAGGAAGAGTAATGCCGCTTATCCCCTGTGATATAGATCGCTTAATTGCGAGTGCAGATGAAATCCTTGCATTGCAAGCCAACGAGGGCCTGCAGCTGGCTAAGTTGGCACAAATGCAAGCGCATTCCATTGGCTATATCCAAGGGGAAATTCGGGCAGGGCTGATTTTAGGCAGGGCCCAACTGATATTAGGCGAGCTGCAAAGTGCCTTAAATACTTTGCAGCACACCCTACTGATGGCGGTGGATGGCTCCTTAGAAAAAGTGCAGCTGCTAGAGCAAATTGCGCGCTGTCATTTTGACCTTGGTGACTCCACCCTTGCGGCTAAGCTTTGGCAAGAATGCGCGCAATTAGCGCAAGAGCAACAGCACTATAGCCCGCTGATTCATGCGCATATTGGCCTAGGCCAAGTTTATTTTGGCTTTGAAAACTACCCCTCAGCCCTGCATTCACACTACCAAGCGTTTGATTATCTACACACGAGTAGCAATACAGAACTACGCTGCCGGGTTTACGCCAATATTGTGGTGGATTTACTCAGCCTAGAGCGCCTAAGCGAAGCCGCCGCCATGCTGCAACGCCTACAAGATGCAGCGCTCACCCAGCGCAGTCTTAGCACCGATATAGAAACCTATCGCTTAAAAGGCCTACTCGACTTAGCCAATCAGCAGGTGGCAGACGCAAGAATCCACTTTGCCACCGCCTTAAAAATTTGCCACTTACAAGCCAACCCATGGAGTGAAGCCATGAGCTTGCTTGGCTTAGGCCGCTGTGATCTGGTCGATCAAGAATGGGCCAATGCCCTAGCCCACCTCAACCAAGCCCTCGACGTAGCCTGTGGCTTACAAAACCCACACCTACTGTGCAAAATTCATTTTGCCCTAAGCAGCTGCTATGAAGGGCTAAATGAGCTACACACCGCTAAAACCCACCTCACAGAATATCTGCAATACAAGCAGCTATTACAGCCCAAACAAAGTGGCTTAAGTCTGCCCGATAAGAGCGCATCGCAAGCAACCTAGTTTAAAAAATTCAATACCTCAAGGCGTAATACTTTTACTCTGCGATCTAAACCTACCACATGCAAAGATGATCACGGCCTAAGGTAAAGTTACTCCCCCTCTAGCTAGGGTCTGTTGACGTTTCATTCACGGCTGCGTTGGCTACAGCTTTGGGGCTGAGCCGCGATAAAAAACAGATGGCTGTCTTCAACAACATATTTTTCTCTATAAAACTCCGCACTCTATCTATTTCTAGATAATTCAATACTTGGGTTTTTACTGTGTAACACTCCCCTATAAATTGCATCAACAACACCCCATACTCTAAGCCCTACGCTATCCTTCAAATGCATTAAAACTTCGCATGGAATAATCGTGTCAAATATCTTAATTCTTGGCGCTGGCCGTGTTGGCGCATCAGTGGCTGAGCAGCTAGTGCATGAGCGCTATCACGTCACCATTGTGGATGAAAACCCAGAGCAGCTTAAGCCGCTGGCTGATCGGCTCGACCTACGCACCTTGGTTGGCCACGCCGCCAGTCCTGCCGTGTTGGCAGCCGCAGGAGCGGCCGATGCGGATTTACTGCTGGCCGTTACGCCACTGGATGAGCTCAATATGGTGGCTTGTAAGATTGCTTACGAGTTATTTAATGTGCCCACTCGCCTTGCGCGGATTCGTGACCCTGATTTACTGGCGCGGCCAGAGCTATTTACCGACAATAATTTTGCGATTGATCATGTCATCACCCCCGCGCAAATTGTGACCGACTATTTGGTCAGCTTGGTAGAAACCCCTGAAGCGCTGCAAGTGCTAGATTTTGCCGGTGGCAAGGCGCAACTGGTGGCGATTCGGGTAGAGGCTGGGGCGCATATGGATGGCCAAGATTTAGCCACGCTGGATCGGCTTTTACCTAAAATTGATCGACGCGTAGTATCAATTTACCGCAAGAATCGCCGTGTGCATCCTGATGGCAATACCGTGTTACAAGTGGGAGATGAGGTGTTTTTCCTCGCCGCCACCGAGCATATTCGCGCCGTAATCAAAGAAATGCGTGGCACAGAAAAAGCCATCAAACGCATTACGCTTTCCGGCGGTGGCAATGTGGGTTATCGCCTTGCGCAAACCCTGCAACACGATTATCAAGTCAAATTAATTGAAGCCAACAAAGAACGCGCCGCTTGGCTAGCCGAAGCGCTACCGTACGCCTTGGTGCTACGGGGCGATGCCACCGATGAGGCGCTATTAGAAAGCGAGCTAATTGAGCGCTGCGATCTTTACATGGCGCTCACCTCCGATGATGAAGACAATATTATGTCTAGCCTTTTGGCGAAACAGATGGGGGCGCGCAAAACCATCGCCATTATTAATCGCTCGCGTTATGTAGACCTTTTGCAAGGCGGCAAGATTGATGTGGCCATTTCCCCAGCCATTGCCACCATCGGCTCACTACTTGCCCATGTTAGAAGCGGTGATGTTGTGGCGGTGCACAGCCTGCGGCGCGGTGCGGCAGAGGCAATGGAAATCATCGTACACGGCACGCCCGCCACTAGCCGCGTCGTTGGTAAAAAGATCGATGATATTAAGTTGCCCTCAGGTGCTGATTTGGCCGCCATTGTGCGTGGTAACAAAGTGATCATTGCCCATGGCGACACCATGATAGAAAGCGATGATCATGTGATTTTATTTGTGGATAACAAAGCGCATATTCGCGAAGTAGAACAACTATTTGCCGTAAAACTTGGATTTTTCTGATGCAGCTAACCCAACGTATTTTTCCCACAATTAATATTTTGGCGCGGGTTGCCGCTATTTTTTCGCTATGGATTTTGATCCCGATTACCGTGGCTTGGTGGGGAAACGATGCAGGGCTGCAGCCTTTTATCACCGCGCTGCTAAGCTTGCTGTTGTTTAGCGGAGCCTTAAGCCTGCTCACTCATCGCTATAAGCGGGAAATGAAATCGCGGGATGGTTTTATTTTAGTGGTTGGGCTTTGGACCACCCTGCCCGCCGTGGCGGCGCTGCCACTGATGCTATTTGATACGCAGCTCTCCTTTACACACGCCTACTTTGAAACCATGTCGGCGCTTACCACCACCGGCGCAACGGTACTCACCGGCCTAGATCAGCTACCCGCATCAATCAATCTATGGCGGCACCTGTTAAATTGGTTGGGCGGCATGGGGATTATTGTGCTGGCGGTGGCGATTCTGCCCATGCTGGGGGTGGGGGGAATGCAGCTATTTAAAGCCGAAACCCCGGGTCCAATCAAAGACTCAAAACTTACACCTAGAATCCGTGAAACCGCCAGAAACCTTTGGATAGTCTACGCAGGCCTCACGCTGGCTTGCGCCCTGCTGCTTAAATTTGTAGGTGGGATGAGCTGGCTAGATGCAGTTTGCCATGCCTTTGCCGCCATGTGCCTAGGAGGATTCTCTACCCACGATGCCAGCGTAGGCTTTTTTAACTCGCCCATTATCGAGGCGATTCTCATCGTATTTATGCTGCTGGCCGCTACTAACTTCGCCACACATTATCTAGCACTAACTGGGCGCAAATTTTCCACTTACTGGAAAGACTCTGAATTTAAAGCCATGATTGTGCTGATTGTGGTGAGCACCCTCGGCAGCGCAGCCTATCTAGTATGGCAAAAAACCTATGGCGACTATCTCACCTCGCTCAGGCATGTGGCCTTTAATCTGGTCTCTATCGCCACCGATTCTGGCTTTGCCAGTGTTGATTTTGGTCAGTGGCCAATCTTTGTGCCCTTACTGATGCTGTTTTTATCCTGTATCACCGCCTGCTCCGGCTCAACTGGTGGTGGGGTTAAAATGATTCGCACCTTAATTATGCTGCGCGAATCTAAACGGCAAATGTCTACCCTGATTCACCCCAATGCAGTTCACCCTTTGCGCGTCAATGGGATGTCCATTCCTGGCAATATTGTCTTTGCGATCATGGGCTTTGTCTTTTTATACTGCATGAGCATCGTTGGGCTGACATTTATACTATTGATTTCTGGCCTCGATTTTTTATCTAGCTTTACCGCCATCATTGCCTGCATCAATAATGCCGGCCCCGGCCTTGGCGTGGTTGGCCCCGCATCTAACTACGGCGTACTCAGCGATTTTCAAATCTGGGTATGTAACTTTGCCATGCTGCTTGGCCGCTTAGAAGTATTCTCAGTACTGATTTTATTTACCCGCGCTTTTTGGAAATCTTAATCTGATATGGATGTATTTATCACCGGTTTTTTACTTTCTATTTCCCTCTGTTTAGACCTTGGAATCGTTAATGTTGCCCTGATCGACACCAGCCTAAAACACGGCCCCCGCCCAGCAATGTGGATGGGGCTGGGCTCTTGTTTTGGCGATTTGGTTTGGGCGGTAGTGTCCTTGCTAGGGATGAGCGTATTACTGCAATTTACCGCCGTTAAATGGGTAACTTGGCTAGGTGGCGGCTCACTGCTGCTGTTTCTTGCCGTTAAAATGGCACGCCAAGCTTGGCAAGATGCCAAACAAATCGAAAGCACCCAGCTGCCTGCCTCTGGCCGCCGCAGTATGTTTGGCAAAGGCATGATGCTGGCGATGGCCTCACCCTCTTCCATTCTTTGGTTTGCTGCTGTTGGCGGTAGTTTAATTGCCCAAGCCACCGATGGCAGCCTACTTGCAACGATGCGCTTTTTAAGTGGCTTTTTTGCAGGCGGCATGGCATGGACGCTGCTAATGGTTTACAGCGCCACCCACGGTGCCAAACTATTTGGCCAACGTTTCACCCAAGGCTGCCTGCTTGCCTCTGCCCTGCTTTATCTTTGGTTTGCTGGGCTGGTGCTGGTAAATGGCTACCGTAATCTGCTGTAAATTGGACGCGCCTTCTTAGCTAGAGGGCTTTCGCCACCTGTCTTTTACCTAGCCGCTTATAGACTAAAAACTGCCTTCTTCATTGCACCGCACTTTTTATTTAAATGATAACCATTGATGCAATCTACATAAATGAAATCGCCCTGCTATCTATTTAATTAAATAAAAAAATAGGGGCGCTACATGCAGCGCCCCTATTTTATAACTTACTCAATTAAAACGCTGGAACTACCGCACCTGCATATTTGCCCTCAATAAAGGTTTTTACTTGTTGGCTGGTTAATGCTGCCGCTAGTTTTTTAATAGCTACGCTGTCTTTGTTATCAGGGCGGGCTACAAGGTAATTCACATAGGGCGAGCTGCGATCTTCTAGCGCTAATGAATCTTTAACCGGATTAAGCTTGGCTTCCAAAGCGTAGTTGGTGTTAATCAAAGCCAAATCAACTTGATCTAACACGCGCGCTAACATGGCTGCGTCTAATTCTTTAAACTTCAACTTCTTTGGATTTTCGCTGATATCTTTAGGTGTTGAAAGTGCATTTGTTGGGTCTTTTAGCTTAATCACGCCAGATTTTTGTAGCAATAATAAAGCACGGCCACTATTGCTGCCTTCATTTGGAATGGCTACCGTTGCACCAACTGGCAAATCTTTTAGTGATTTATATTTATGCGAATACGCGCCAAATGGCTCTACGTGTACGCCGGTTACAATCACCAAATTAGTGCCCTTGCCTTTGTTAAAGTTATCTAAATAAGGCTTAGTCTGAAAGTAATTTGCATCGATATTTTTTTGATCGACTTGCAAATTTGGCTGCACATAATCGGTAAATACTTTAATTTGTAAATCTACGCCTTCTTTAGCTAAAAGTGGCTTAATCAATTCTAAGATTTCTGCGTGCGGAACCGCAGTTGCGGCAATAGTGAGCTTTTCTGCAGCTTGTGCAAAACCAGTGGCTAATAAAGCAGCGAGCGCGCTAATAACTAAAGTCTTTTTCATGGTATTTACCTGTAAGGTTTTAAATTGCATTCATTTAGTATCGGCTGGCGCCTTGATCTGTCTGGATTCTAGCAAGGCATGTATTTATTAAGAAGAAATATTAAATAACTTATATATAACAAAACACGCTATAGGCTAATTGGCCCTACCATACTTTTCCTTAAAAAATTAGTAAGCAAGGGTAATGTTGGCAAAATGCCGATGATATAAAAGCGAGTACAATCAAGGCTTCGCAAGCACTTGTGAGCCGTCATGCCCTTTCGCTATCTTCGCGGGCTAACCGCCCCAGAGCGTACCGAACGCAGTAATTTTCACCTTGGTATCACCCTATGTTTTGTTGCAGGCGCAACCAATGCAGGTGGTTTTTTGGCGGTTGGGCAATACACATCACATATGACGGGGATTCTTTCTGGGCTTGCGGATAACTGGGTATTGGGCAATATCTCTTTGATGTTTGGGGCACTGGCCAGCGTGCTGATGTTTATGGCCGGCGCCATCACCTCTTCCCTCTTGATTAACTGGGCGCGCCGCCGTGGTAGACGCAGCCTGTACGCCCTACCACTATTGCTAGAGTCATTACTCTTGCTGTGCTTTGGTTTATTGGGCGCCCAGCTTGATTCGCACTCAAACAGCCTAGTTCCGCTCACCGTGCTGCTGCTTTGCTACATCATGGGGCTGCAAAACGCCATCATTACTAAGATTTCTAAAGCGGTGATTCGCACCACTCACCTTACCGGCTTGATTACCGATATCAGTATTGAATTAGGGCGGCTTTTTTATTGGAACCGTAATTCTAATGCCCCTAATGAGGTAAAAGTTTTATGTGATCGCAAACATTTAAAAGTGCAATCCAGCTTGGTATTAGCCTTCTTATGTGGTGCGATCTCGGGGGCCTATGGTTTTAATCATCTGGGCTTTAGCTCCACCATTTTTTTAGCGTTGATCTTAGCGATTCTTTCTATTGGCCCAATGGTCGAAGATTTTTAAGCCGCTTGGCCTAAAATAGCCCGCGACATTTCTGCCCCAGATAAGCGCCCTACCATCTGCCCATTATGGGCCAAGATTAATTCGCAGCCCGTTTGGGCGTACACCGCAAAGGCTTCCCGCAGGCGGATATCCGCATCCACCACCGTTGGCTTAGCCCCTAGCAATGCCAGTGGCTCTTCTGCATACCAGTATTGCAAATTAGCAGATAAAACAGCCCCCTCAAGCGCCACCGCTTCTAGATTAGGCCGCATCACACTTGCCGCAGAAAGCACGTTTAAAGGATTGCTATGCTGCACAAATTGCCGCACATACTCATCAGCGGGCTGAAACATAATGTCTTGTGGCCGGCCATTTTGCACAACCTGCCCATCGCGCAAGATGGCAATATGCGAGCCTAGCTTTAAGGCTTCATCCATATCATGGCTAACAAACACGATGGTTTTATGCAGCTCTTTTTGCAGGCTTAATAATTCATCCTGTAATTGATTACGGATCAAAGGATCAAGCGCCGAGAAAGGCTCATCCATCAATAAGATATCGCTCTCTACCACCAAAGCACGTGCCAAGCCCACCCTTTGCTGCATTCCACCCGATAACTCGGCGGGCAGAGCATGCCGCCTACGTGCTAGGCCCACTTGATCTAGCACTTTATTAACGCGGCGCTGGCTTTCTTTAGCGCTCAATTGCAAAGCATGCAGGCCAAAAGCGACGTTTTCTTCTACCGTTAGCCAAGGCATCAGGGCAAAATTTTGAAATACCATCGCGATGCCACGGCTACGCACTTCGCGTAGCTGCTTGGCTGAGCAGTGCGCCATATCCACGTCTACCCCCGCACAGCGCACCGTCAGTTGGCCACGGCTAACGGGGTTTAAGCCATTAATGGCTCTCAACAAGCTGGATTTCCCTGAGCCAGACAAACCCATCAACACACAGATTTCCCCCTCTTCTACCCGCAAGCACACATCCCGCACCGCAACCAACTGCCCTGTGCGATCAAAAATATCGTCTCGGGATAAAGCTTGATCCATCAGCGCAAATGCACTTGCAGGCTGAGCACCAAACACTTCATCAACATGCTCAAAACAAATTGCACTCATCATGACTCCCTTGAGCGAGACTGGCACAGCCTATCCAGCACCATCGCCAGTAAAACAATCGATAAACCGGCTTCAAAACCCAACGCCATATCGGCGGTATTTAATGCCCGAACAATAGGCTGCCCTAGCCCCTCCGCCCCCACCAAAGCAGCAATCACCACCATCGATAATGACAACATAATGCATTGGGTTAAGCCCGCAGCAATGCTGGGCATAGCCGCAGGTAATTCAACGCGCCAGAGGCGTGCAAAAGGTGAGTAGCCAAAGGCTTTACCCGCTTCAAGCAGGGGAGAAGGCACATCGCGTAAGCCCAGATAAGTCAGCCGCACAGGGGCAGGCAAGGCAAAGATAATGGTTGAAACAAGGGCAGGTACAATGCCTAAGCCAAACAACATTAAGGTGGGAATCAGATAGACAAAGGTTGGAATCGTCTGCATTAAATCTAGCAAGGGCTGCAGCAGTCTATACACCCAAGGCCGGTGTGCGGCCACAATCCCAAGCGGCACGCCAATTAACATACAAATAGAAGTAGCCAGCGCCACTTGCACCAGGGTCTGCAGCGTCGCGGCACGGTAGCCCAGATAATCAATCAACAATAGCGCCAGCGCCGCAAACAAGGCCAAGCCCCAACGTCGTCGCAAGCGATAAATCAAACCGCTCAGTACAAACACCAGTAGCAGAGGTGGGCACTCGATCAAAGCTCGGCTTAGCCCTTGCACCAAGGCCTCTAACCCATCGCTTATTACAGCCAAGCCGCCAGCGGCGGGCCCAATCATCCAAGCCACGCCTTCCGCTACCCACTGGCCTAGCGGCAATTTATCCACAATATACTTCCTCATTTGTTCAGCTAGCCTAGAGGCCGCATGGCAGATTAGCTTTTCAACCAAGCCTTAACGACAGGTAAAGCGGGCTGGCCACTAAAGCTATTTACGCCATCTAGCCACGCGCTCCATTGCTCAGGGTTTTGGTTTAACCACTGACGCGCAGCCAGCTTAGCATCCTGTTTTTTATCGAGGATTTGCCCCATCAGCTGGTTTTCTAGATCAGTGCTAAACGTGATATTTTTGAGCAGACGGCCCACATTAGTGCATTGCTTAGCGTAAGCGGCTCTGGTGGTGGTATGCACGGTTGCTCCGCCTAAATTGGGGCCAAAGTAGGCATCACCCCCTTCCAAATAGCGCAGCTTTAAATTGCGATTCATGGGGTGCGGCTCCCAGCCTAAAAACACCACCCACTGTTGTTTAACCGCCGCTCGCTTCACTTGGGTGAGCATGCCTGCCTCGCTGGATTCAATCAGCTTAAAATCCTGCAAGCCAAAGGCTTTATCTTTAATCATGTTGGCAATCAAGCGATTACCATCGTTGCCCGCCTCAATGCCATAAATGCGCTGAGCAAATCGGTCTGGATATTTGGCGATATCGGCAAAGCGGTGCACCCCCGCCTGATACACGTATTCCGGCACGGCCAAGGTGTATTTAGCCCCAGTTAAATTAACCCGAATACTTTCAACGCTGCCATTTTTTAGATAGGGCTCGATATCGTTTTTCATGGTGGGCATCCAATTCCCCAGAAAAACATCGATGTCTTTGCTTTGCATGGCGCGAAACGTCACCGGCACCGAGAGCATTTTCACTTCGCTCTGATAGCCCAAGGCACTCAATACTTCGCCGGTGAGTGCCGTGGTTGCGCTCACATCGGTCCAACCTACATCGGCAAAGCGAACGGTTTTACACGCCACAGGCTCTAAGGCATGGCTGCTAAACGCCGCCAAAAGTAGTGCGCTGGGGCCAAAGCTCAATAAGCGGATCATTGCGCTGGCCCTGAGCAAATACAGCGGAATAGTTTTTTGAGCAGCGGCAACAACTCAGGCACCGCCCCTGCAGAATTCACGCTAAAACGTGAAACAAAGCGCACAGGGGCAGCATTAGGCACATCTTCACGGCGGGTGGGCACCATAGAACCGTAGAGCAGACTCATCGCAAACCTTCCTTAAAGGGAAATGGATATGCGTATCCTAGAGTTGCCGCCGTAAAAATGAGGTAAAGAAAAGAAAGCTAGATGTAAAAATATACCTGATTATGTCTCTTGCTCAGGAGCCCTTGATTTAGCCATTCGCGCGGCGTAAAGTGAACGAACGTTCTTCTTTGCGGAGGTGGATCATGCCCATCAATGGCATTCAGATGCAAAAAGGCTTGTCTTTGCCTGAGTTCA